>CAYPAK010000016.1:4832-14844 GCA_964408665.1 uncultured Flavobacteriaceae bacterium
TCATTTGAATTTACAGTAGGTCCAAATCCTTTTGTTGATTTTATTCAGCTAAAATTAGAAGGAGAGCAGCCTGAATCTTGTATTATTGCCCTTTATAATAGTTCAGGAGTATTGGTCTATCATAATATTGTATATAAGGTGTCTAATCCTATTGTCATTTCAAATATTGGAGACTTACCTAAAGGCACTTATTTTTTAAAAATACAATTTGAAGGAAATGCCTTGAAATCGTTTCGAATGATTAAAAATTAATTTAGAATTATTCTAAATAGCTTTAAATTTAATAGATAATATTTTGTTAATTAATGAGTTGTTATTATTAATAGTAAATTGTATTTTATAGTAATGTAACATTTGTTACATTGCAAAATCAAAATATATTTAGTAACTTGTGCAACAATTGTTACATAACTTTATGGCAATTATGAACTAAAAAACTAAAAATTTATATTAACTAAGCTAAATTTTAAATGAGATACGGATTTATTATTGACAATCGTAAATGTATAGGCTGTCACGCTTGTACTACGGCTTGTAAGTCAGAACATGACGTTCCTGTAGGTGTAAATAGGACGTATGTGAAGCAGGTAGAAAAAGGGGAATTTCCAAACACACGTAGGATATTTTCAGTAATGCGATGTAATCATTGTACCGATGCTCCTTGCGTAACTATTTGCCCTGTTGAAGCATTATATACGCGCGAAGATGGTATTGTAGATTTTGATAATAATCGTTGTATTGGTTGTAAGTCTTGTATGCAAGCTTGCCCTTACGATGCTTTATATATTGACCCAGATACAAGTACCGCAGCAAAATGTAACTATTGTGCACATCGTGTAGATGTAGGTAGAGAGCCTGCCTGTGTAGAGGTTTGTCCTGAACATGCTATTATAGCAGGTGATATGGAAAATCCAAATACAGAAATTTCGGAATTATTGGCTCGTGAAGCTGTTATAGTTCGTAAACCTGAAAAGGGAACAAATCCTAATCTTTTCTATATTGATGGAGATGCTGCTTCATTAAATCCTGAGGCAACAGACAAGTCAGGACCTAGTCTTTGGGGGTCACAAGCGCGTGGCGTAGGTCATTATGCAAAATATGCCGAAAAAATGGTTAATAATAATGATGATGTAAACCTATTGCAACTCGTTATTGACAATGAACTCCAAGCAGCATACCAAAAACAAACCGCAGAAAATCCAAATTATATAGATGTATTAAGTGGTAAAGCAAGACGTGTATATGATACGCCAGACAAAGGTATTCTTTGGGGTTGGGAAGTTGCCGCTTATGTAATGACTAAAGCAATAGCAGCAGGAGCTTTCTTGATACCATTTATAGCAATGATTTTGGGATATGAAGTGACTACACAAACTAAAATAATTTCAGGAGTGCTTTCTTTAGTTTTTCTAGGACTTACAGGTTTGTTTTTAGTAATGGATTTGGATAGGCCAGACCGTTTTTTAAACGTATTGCTTAGACCGCAATGGAAATCGTGGTTAGTGCGCGGAGGATATATCATCACCATATTTGGAGGTTTAGTTAGTCTTTGGTTAGCTTCAAATATCTTTGGTTTTGCTATACCTGAAATGCCATTATTATGGGTAATAGGTTTCTTTGCCTTTATGTTAGCTATTTATACAGCTTTCTTATTTGCTCAAGCTAAAGGACGTGATTTTTGGCAAAGCCCATCATTGGCATTGCATATGTTTGTACATAGTATAATGGCAGGTTCTGCTATATTTATGCTTGTAGGATATGTTAATGGAACTAGCTCTTGGATGGATATTCTTAGTCCAATATTATTGGGTTCATTAGTATTTAACCTAGTTACTATGGCTATAGAACTTACTATGACGCACCCAAGTACTGCCGCTCATACGGTTGTTAAAATGATAACCAAAGGGCGTTATAAAACAAAATTTTGGAGTATTGTAGTTTTATTAGGAAATGTTATTCCTGTAGTTTTATTAGCTATTAATCCTAGTAGTATTATAGCACTTATAGCTGCTGTTGCTGTTTTAATAGGTATTTATAGTACAGAAAAAATTTGGATTGAAGCACCACAACGTATTCCGTTAGCTTAATCTTTTTAATCAATTAAATAAAATAAAAATGGGTTATAAAAAAGCATCATTTATAGAAAATATAGCAGAGAAATTAGGCATAATTCCTGATCTGCACAAAGAAGGTTATCAAGAGTTTGATCAAGATATGCGCCATTTTTCTGATGAAGAAGTGGCACAGATGTATGAAAACTTTCCACCGCCAGAAAAATGGGATAATTGGGTAGAATATAATCCTAAAGTTTGGCCTCGTAAAGAGAAAAAAACATATCAAATAGTACCAACTACTTGTTTTAACTGTGAGTCTGCTTGCGGATTAACAGCTTTTATTGATAAAGAAACACAAGAAGTTAAAAAATTTGAAGGAAATCCGCATCATCCAGGGTCAAGAGGTAGGAACTGCGCCAAAGGACCTGCTACTATTAATCAAGTTACCGATCCTGACAGAATACTATATCCATTAAAACGAAAAGGAAAGCGTGGTAGTGGAGAATGGGAGCGTGTTACTTGGGATTATGTACTTGATACTATTTCTGCAAGAATACGTAAGGCAATACAAGAAGATAGACGTAATGAAATAGCTTATCACGTAGGACGTCCAGGTCACGAAGGTTTTATGGATTGGATTCTGCAATCTTGGGGTATTGATGGGCATAATTCACACACCAATATCTGTTCTTCTGGTGCTCGTTTTGGCTATAATCTATGGTATGGTTATGATAGACCATCACCAGACCATGCTAATGCAAAATTTATATTATTAATTTCGGCTCACTTGGAGTCAGGGCATTATTTTAACCCACATGCGCAACGTATTATAGAAGGGAAAATGAAAGGGGCAAAGCTTGCAACGATGGATCCTCGATTATCTAATACCGCATCAATGTCAGATTATTGGCTACCTACTTATCCAGGAACAGAAGCTGCGGTTTTGCTTGCTATGGCATTAATCATCCTTCAAGAAGGCTTATATAATAGAGATTACTTAGAGAATTGGGTAAACTGGAAAGCCTATTTAAAAGCACAACATAGTGATAAAGAAATCAAATTTGAAAACTTTATTGCAGCAATGATTGAAGAATATGCTGAGTTTACACCTGAGTATGCAGAAAGTGAATCAGGGGTAAAAGCAGAAACGATACGTGAAATTGCGGTTCTTATAGGAGAAGCAGGAGAGCGTTTTGCATCACATAACTGGCGTTCTGCAGGAGCATCTAATCTTGGTGGTTGGGCAGTAGCACGTTGTTTACATTTCTTAACAGTTCTTACAGGAGCTGTAGGTGCAAAAGGAGGAACTTCACCAAATTCTTGGAACAAATTTAAACCACAACAACCTAATATGCCAAAACCTCAAAAGGTTTGGAACGAAATACATTTCCCAAAAGAATACCCATTAGCTTTCTTTGAAATGAGTCAGTTATTACCGCATTTCCTTAAAGAAGGACGAGGTAAAATGGATGTGTATTTCTCTAGAGTATTTAATCCTGTTTGGACATATCCTGACGGATTTACGTGGATGGAAATGTTTATGGATGAATCTAAATTTGGCTTGCATAGTGCAATGACTCCAACATGGAATGAAACCGCATTTTATGCTGATTTTGTTTTACCAATGGGATTAGCATCAGAACGTCATGATTTAAACAGTTATGCTACAGATAGTAGTACTTGGATTGCTTTTAGACAGCCAGTACTTAGAGAGTCTGCTAAGCGTAATGGTAAAAAATTCACCTATACTTATGAAGTAAATCCAGGAGAGGTTTGGGAAGAAAATGAGTTTTGGATAGAGCTTTCTTGGCGTATAGACCCTGATGGAAGTATGGGCATACGTAAGCATTTTGAATCGCCATATCGTAAAGGAGAAAAAATCACCGTAGATGAATACTACCAATATATTTTTGAACGTGTACAAGGACTTCCTGAAGCAGCTAAAAAAGATGGTTTCTCAGGAGCTTTTGCTGAACTTGATTATATGAAGAAATGGGGTGCTTTTATGGTAGAAGAGCATGGTTATAAGAAAAATGAAAAACCATTAACCACAGCACAATTAGAAGGAACAACAGTAGATAAAGATACCGATGTTATTTCTAAAGACGGAAAACCTATTGGTGTAATGGTAAATGGTAAGGCTTTGACAGGATTTCCTACACCATCACGTAAAAACGAATTTTATTCACAGACTATGGTAGATTGGGATTGGCCAGAATATGCCACACCTCAATATATAAAAAGTCATATACATAATGATGTTTTAGATAAAGAAAAAGGAGAATATGTACTTGTTCCTACTTTTAGACTACCTACGCTCATACATACACGTTCTGGTAATGCCAAATGGTTAGTAGAAATTTCTAATAGAAACCCTATTTGGATGCATCCTGATGATGCCGCTCGTTGGGGATTTAAAACAGGAGATTTAGTAAAAATGAATACTGATATTGGCTACTTTATAGACAAAGTTTGGGTTACCCAAGCTATGAAACCAGGTGTTGTTGCTTGCTCTCATCATATAGGAAGATGGCGTAGAGAACAAGATAAAACAGGAAACCGTTGGGCTACTAATACGGTGAGTATCAAAAATGATGGAAATGGCGGTTGGAAAATGAATACAATGGCAGGAATATCACCATTTGAATCTGATGATAAAGATTCTGCTCGTATCTTTTGGAAAGATGGAGGTGTACATCAAAATATAACACATGCCGTACACCCTGACCCAATAAGTGGTATGCATACTTGGCATCAACGTGTGCGTATAGAAAAACCAGGAGAAGGAGAAGGTTATGGTGATATATTTGTAGATACTAATAAATCTCACGAGGTATTTAAAGAATGGTTAGCTATGACACGTCCAGCTTCTGGAAAATTAAGAAGACCATTGTGGTTTAAGCGTGCTTTTAGACCTGATGATTCAGCTTATATTATAGAAGATAAAGAATAAATGAATAAATACGATGGCTAATTAAAGTCATCGTATTATTTTTGTAAAATAAAGCATTCTATTTAATGAATAAATATTTACCTATTTTAGATTGGTTGCCGCTGGCAAAACAATATTGGAAAGAAGATTTAATAGCGGGAATTACAGGAACAATAATTGTAATACCTCAAGCAGTGGCTTTTGCTATGATAGCAGGTATGCCACCCATTTATGGCTTTTATACGGCAATGCTTACGCCAGTAATTGCTGCTATATTTGGCTCTTCATATCATTTGGTTTCAGGGCCAACTACTACAAGTTCTATCGTGTTATATGGTATTATCAGTAAATTTGTAACTCCTGATAATGATATCGAAGCTTTTGTGTCATTAGCTATATTATTGTCTTTTATGGCAGGAGTAATTAAGCTTTTTATGGGTTTAGCTCGTATGGGTAAATTAGTGAATTTTGTATCAAATTCAGTGATAATAGGCTTTTCGGCAGGTGCAGGCGTGCTTATTGCTTTTAAACAATTAAAACATATTTTCGCTATAAAAGTTCCACAAGGCAGTTCTTTTTACAATATTATTCATCATATCATTACGCATATTTCAGAAACCAATTGGTTTGCGTTTACCGTTGCTGTAAGTACACTTTTTGTTGCTTTAGGGATAAAGAAATTTAAAAAAATATCACGTTTATACATGCTTATAGCCATGTTGTTTGGTAGTTTTTTAGCATTTTGGCTAACTAATTATTATGGAGCTACCGTAGAAACTGTTGGTGCAATTCCTTCAAACTTGCCACCGTTTAATATACCAGCTTTTGATGCTTCAAATATGAAAATGTTACTAAGTGGTGCTATTATTTTAGCAACATTAGGTTTGGTAGAAGCTGCGGCAATATCGCGTTCTATTGCATTGCATACCCATCAAAAACTGAATACCAATCAAGAGTTTATCTCGCAAGGAATATCTAATACGGTTTCTAGTTTTTTCTCTTGTTATACTAGTTCGGCATCATTTACACGCTCTAGTATCAATTTTCAATCTGGAGCAAAAACACCGATGTCTGCATTAATATCTGCTGCTGGTTTAATGCTTGTAGTGTTATTATTTGCCAATTATGCTGCTTATCTCCCTAAGCCTGCAATGGGAGGAATTATATTATTAGTTGGTTATAATTTGATTGATTTTGAACACATTAAACAAATTATAAAAAGTAGTAGGAGAGAGCTAATAGTTTTTCTTGCCACTTTCTTAGGTACGTTATTTTTAGATTTGCAAGTAGCTTTAGTTTTGGGAGTCTTTTTATCCTTATTCTTTTATTTAGAGCGAACTTCTAAACCTAATATTGCCGAATTAGGTATTGATGACTCGAAACGATTTTTAAATATTTTAAGAGATAATAATGCGGTTACTTGTCCGCAATTAAAAATAATTCGTATAGATGGTTCTGTTTATTTTGGTGCAATAGAAGCGGTATCCAATTATTTTTCAGATTTATATGAAGCCAATGAAGTGCAAAATATATTAATAGTTGCAGATGGTATAAACTTTATTGATTTAGCGGGAGCAGAATGGCTTAGTCATGAAGTGCTAAAATGGCAAGAAAATCGAGGAGGTATTTATATAACAGGAATGAAAATAGTAAGTCAAGATGTTTTAAAAAAAGGCGGTTTTATTAAAAAAATGGGACATCAAATCTTTTTTAAAGATAAAACACAGGCTATTGCTACTATTTATAAAAAATTAGACCATACTATTTGTAAAACGTGTACTATTAAAGCGTTTGATGAATGTCAATAAGTATTGTTATTTTTGTTACATATAATAAAAATGATAAGTAGTACCTTTGTACTTGTAAAAAACTAAAAAAACTAAAATGAATATCAAAAGTTTCTTTCCTATTATAGATTGGGCTTCTAATTATAATAAAGCTTGGTTAAAAGGAGACATCAGCGCAGGATTAACCGTAGGAATAATGCTTATTCCTCAAGGTATTGCATATGCAATGATAGCAGGACTTCCTCCTATTTACGGACTTTATACGGCAATGATACCACAGCTTGTTTATGCTATCTTTGGTACTTCAAGACAACTAGCTGTAGGACCTGTTGCTATGGATTCATTAATAGTAGCAGCAGGAGTTGCTACACTTGCAGATATTGGTACAGAAAATTTTATAGCATTTGCCATTCTTCTCGCATTTATGATGGGCGTTTTTCAAGTATTATTTGGACTTTTTAAACTAGGTTTCTTAGTTAATTTTTTATCAAAGCCTGTGATAAGCGGCTTTACTTCTGCAGCATCTTTGATTATTGGTTTGAATCAATTAAAACATTTATTAGGTATTAATCTTGCGCGTAATAGCAAGCTACAAAATATAACAGTAGAAGCCGTAAAACATATTGATGAAATACATTGGCTCACTTTTGCAATAGGTGTTTCTGCTATTGCTATAATAGTTTTATTTAAAAAATATTTTAAAAAAATACCTGCAGCTTTAGTTGTTGTAATTTTAAGTATTTTGGTGGTAAAATTGTTACATTTAGATCAATATGGTGTAAAAATTGTAGGCGATATTCCAAAAGGATTACCAGACTTTAGGATTCCTCATTTTGATAAAGCAATAATGATTAAATTATTACCGATTGCTTTAACCTTATCATTTATAGCTTTTCTAGAAGCTATATCTGTAGCTAAAGCTATAGAAATAAAACACGATGATTATAAAGTAGTTCCAAGTCAAGAATTGATAGCTATAGGGATGGGGAATATTGTAGGCTCTTTTTTTCAAACCTATGCAGCTACAGGGGGTTTTTCTCGTACAGCAGTAAATGACCAAGCCGAAGCAAAAACACCTTTGGCGGCAATAGTTGCTGCTTTTGTTGTTGGTTTAACACTATTATTTCTTACTCCAGCCTTTTATTATTTGCCTAAAGCGGTTTTAGCAGCAATAATAATGGTAGCTGTTTTTGGTTTATTAGATTTTAATATCCCAAAGCAATTATTAAAATATGCCAAACGAGACTTAGTTATTCTCAATGTTACTTTATTGGCAACGGCCATGATTGGTATAAAAGTAGGGATACTTGTAGGAGTTGTATTATCTTTAGGAATGCTTATTTATAAAAGCACCAAGCCACATATAGCTATATTAGGACAAGTTCCTGAAACACATTTTTATAGAAACAGAAAACGATTTAAAGATGTAATTATTAATGATGAAGTACTTATTGTACGTTTTGATGCACAACTACACTTTGCAAACACTACTTATTTTAAAGATAAATTACAAGAATTTGCAGATTATAAAGGCGAAAAACTAAAAGTGGTGATAATAGACGGAGAAAGTTTAAATAATTTAGATAGCAGTGCTGTTTATGCTTTAGATGAATTGCTAGACTATTTTCATGCAAAAAATATTGAAGTAGTTTTTACAGGTCTTAAAGGGCCTGTGAGAGATGTGATTAATAAATCAGGATTGATAGCTAAAATAGGTTATGACCGTTGCTTTATGAGTATTCAGGAAGCAGTAGATTGCTATAATACTTCGTGTAAAAACAGCAATGCTGAACATAAGTTTCAAGATTTTATAAAACAAGCGGATAGTTAAGTAACATTTGTTACATAAGGTTTGTTTTATTACTTATTTTTTATTAAATTGCACAAGACTAACTAATTATAAAACTAATATTAAAATTATAACAGATGAAAGTAGAACAATTATTCACGGGATGTCTTGCCGAAATGGCATATTACATAGCATCTAATGGCGAAGCAGCCATAGTAGATCCATTACGAGAAACACAACCATACATTGATATGGCAAAAGCAGATAATGCAAAAATTAAATATATATTCCTAACACATTTTCATGCTGATTTTGTTTCTGGTCAATACGATTTAGCTCAAAAAACAGGTGCTAAAATTATTTTTGGGCCAAATGCAGCAGCAGCATACGATATTTATGTAGGAAAAGATGGCGAAGAGTTTCCTTTAGGAGATGGAAAAATTACTTTACTACATACGCCAGGGCATACTATGGAATCTTCATCATATTTAATTACTGATGAAAATGGAAACACACCTTGTGTACTTACAGGAGATTGTTTGTTTATTGGTGATGTAGGACGTCCAGATTTAGCAGTAAAATCTGACTTGACGCAAGCGGACTTAGCGGGTCATTTATATGACTCTTTGCGTAATAAAATAATGACTTTGCCCGATGATATTATAGTTTACCCAAATCACGGAGCAGGTTCTGCTTGTGGTAAAAATATGAGTTCTGAGACTTTTGATACACTTGCTAATCAAAAGAAAACAAATTATGCACTTCGTGCAGATATGACCAAAGAAGAATTTATTAAAGAAGTAACTACAGGTCTTAAAACACCG
This sequence comes from uncultured Flavobacteriaceae bacterium, assembly GCA_964408665.1. Lineage (GTDB taxonomy): Bacteria > Bacteroidota > Bacteroidia > Flavobacteriales > Flavobacteriaceae > JALSVQ01. Next base: position 14,219 of record CAYPAK010000016.1, read on the forward strand.
CCGCAATATTTCCCGAATAATGTACGCATGAATAAATCAATAAATACAAGTATTGATGAGGTATTAAGTAAAGGAATGACTCCTTTTGATCCTGCTACATTTAAAGAAATGAGTGAGCAAAAAGATATATTGGTTATAGATACTCGTTCCAAAGAAGAATATACCGAAGAAGGTACCGTTCCAGGAGCTTGGTTTATAGGCGTAGATGGTAGTTTTGCTCCTTGGGTTGGTGCTTTAGTAACTAATATTAATCAAAAAATACTTTTTATAGTTTCAGATGAATCACGTGTTCAAGAAGTAGTTACACGTTTCTCTCGTGTAGGTTATGATAATACACAAGGTTATTTAGCTGGAGGGATCAAAAACTGGAAAGCACAAGGCTTTGAAGTTGATAAAATAGGTTCTATGTCTGCAAAAGAATTTGTTGAAGGTGTAAAAGCTGGAAAATTAGAGAAACCACTTGATGTGCGTAAAGATACCGAATACTTATCTGAGCATGTTGTTGGTGTAGCTAATTTTCCTTTAGATACTATTAATACTAATTTTGCTGAAATTGATGCTTCAAAAGCATATTATGTACACTGTGCAAGTGGTTATCGTTCGTTAATAGCAGCTTCTATTTTTAA
>CAYPAK010000017.1:0-11662 GCA_964408665.1 uncultured Flavobacteriaceae bacterium
GTTTTCTCTTGACCAACAGGTAGTTTTCCTTTGTATAAAACACGTACAAATACTACATTATCTTTATTATTAGTAATCTTTACGGTATTATTTCCTTTTGTTATCGCTAAATCTTGCATTACAGCAGTTTTAGATGTGGATAAATCATGAGATGAATCACTATTTAGTTTATACGAAATTTGAACACCTTTACCTCCCATAGCATTAGCATATTTTGATAAGGATAATAAGCTATAAGCTGTACTTTGTGTGCTCATCCAATTTGGTGATGCTAGTTTTTGAGCAATAGTTTTAGCTAAATCTTTACCTTTAGTAAGGTCTTTTAGCAAAGCAACTGTTTCTAAAGCCATTGCTTCGTTTCGTACTGTAGAACCATAATAATAGTAATCTTTTTTACTAGAAAATTGCGTTAATGATAGCTTGCTTATCATATTTTCCGCTACACTTTTTTGTCCAGCTAAAGCATAAGCAGCTGCTAGTCGCCATTTGGCGTCATCGCTTATATTGCTTGCTTCACGCATGTTATTCATTGAAGCTAAATCTGCAGCATCTGCAAGTGCAAGCGTGTATAAACGGTATGCTTGTGCTAAATCGGAATAATTATTTGATTTACGCCAGTTTCTAGCTGCTTTCTTTTGGTAATTAATCCATCTTTTTTTAAATGATAGCGGTAAAGCATAACCTTTTTTCTCAGCTTCTAATAAGAAGTGTCCTGCATAAGATGTTCCCCAATCATTAGGATTGGCTTGTCCTGGCCAATATGAAAGTCCGCCGCTAACAGTTTGAAAACCAGACAAGCGTTGTATTCCTTTTTTGATATTACTTTCTATTGATGCTTTTTTAGTCTGAGAAATATCAAATATGTCTCCTAAAAATAACTGTGGAAATACACTAGATGTTGTTTGCTCTACACAACCGTGAGGATATTGTATTAAATAATCTAATCGTTTAGCAAAATCAAGATTAGGCAGACTAGAGGCTTCTAAGCTTGCAGTATTGGTGTCTTGAACACCAAAAGTATCAAAGCTGATAGTTTGTGTACTGTTAGGTTCTAGTACAATATCTTTGTATTCACTAGATATTGGGTTAGGGTTTGTAATATCAATATTTACTTCATAACTTGCTTGTTCACCATTACCTTTAGCGACAACCTCTACATTGCTTATACCTGTAAAATCAGTAGTTTCTAGGTTGAAATACACCATTTTTTCATCAGGAGTTTTAAAGTGTAATTTTTGTGTTTTTTCGCCAATTACTTTAAATCCTTTTTTGAATTTTAAACTTACCGTTACGTCTTTTACATGTTTTTCCATAGCAAAAACAGTAATAGGTAAAGTCACTTTTTCTGATGGTGATAGCTTTCTTGGCAAAGAAGCTAATATCATTAATGGTTTACGAACAGGAGTTGCTTTTTCGGCATTACCATAAGCAGCATTTTTTTTGTTTCCTGCTATTACCATAGTACGCACTGAACCTACATAATTTGGTAGTTTTATTTTATGTGTTTTTGTTGCTCCTTTTTTTAATTCAAAAGGGCCTAAATAGGTAACTACAGGTTTAAAACGGTTTGCTTTTTTGGCTTTAGCACCATTAGCAGCGGCATCACCCCCTATACTAAATACTTGGTCTAAACTACCACCATAAGCACCCAATACATCATCATAAATATCCCAAGTTTTTACACCTAAGGCTTGACGTGCATAGAAATCATTCCATGCATTTGGTGTTTTGAAGTTGGTTAAATCAAGTAAACCTTCATCTACCATAGCAATAGTGTAAGTCATCGCTTTACCATTTTTTTCACTTACCTTTACGTTTACTTCTTGTTCTGGCTGAAGCACGTCAGGCATCGCTATTTTTGGGTATAAACGTGTTGCTTTATCCTCCACATTTATAGGAATAATACCATACATACGTATTGGCATATCATTTTTAGTGTTAGCATGCTGCTGTATGAGCGATATATTTACATAAATATTTGGCGCCATATCTTTGGTAATTGGCAAAGTGAATTTGGTTTCACTATTTTGCGTGTCTAACCAAAATTGCTGTAATATACCACTACCATTTTCTATACTTACTAATGCTTTAGCTCCTGCAGCAGAAGGGAATGATATTTCGGCACTTTCACCAGTATTGTATTTGTCTTTATCTGCACTAAAAACAAGCATTGTAGCAGAATCAGGGTCGCCTTTTCGTGCTCTTCCTGCCCACCCTGGCCAATCTATAAATACCGTTTCTCCTGTAGCATGTCCGCCTTTTGGATCAGAAACACGTACAAGATAGCGCCCCCATTCAGGTTCTTTTATCTCCAATTGAAATTTTCCTTCTCCTTTACTATTAGTAGTAATTGACGTTTCAAAAACAGGCGTGTAACTACTTCCGCTTGCATAAGATGAGAGGTTGTTATTAGAAGAATCCCACCACCAACTGTGTGCAAGATGATATACTTTTACCTTTAGTTTTCGGTTTGGTTTAGCATTTCCTTCTTGGTCTAATGTTACTACATTAAAGGTGTGTTTTTTATCGGTTAAAAGCATATTACGAGCTTTATCTCCTTTAGGTCTTAATAAACCAACATAAGTATCGTAAGGGCTGTATGGCTTACTAGCAACACCTGTGCTAAAATCACCTCCTTTTTCATATACTTTACTTATAAAAGAAGCACGAAGCATTCCTGCTGCAGTATTTCCTATTTCTGGACTATAACTAAATGATGCATTTCCATCTTGATCTAAATTACCATCAAAAACGGTATATTCTTCAGAATAAAACTTACGTGTAGGATCATCAAATTTATAGGAAGGATAACCTTTAAAAGTAGTTTTTATAGGTATAAGTTTCATTTTGACATCAGTTTTTAAACCTCTAGCTATCGCGCCGTGTAACCATAATGCTCCTATAGAACCATAAATAGTATTATTTCTACCTAAAATAGCATCACCAAAATTCATTTTTATTTTAAGACGGTTTGGTTTTATTGTTTCTATTTTTATGGTTTTACTAAAGGTAGCACCACCTACTTTTACTTTGGCAATCCAGTTTCCTGTTAGTGCATCTTCTGAGGTGTCAAAAGTGAAATTATAAAAACCATTTACACCTGTTTTTTTAACTATTCGATGAACAAGCTTTCCTTGCGGGTCGGTAACTTCTAGTTTTACAGGATGTCCTTTAGGAAGTCTATTTGCATTATCATTAAGTATAAATGTTAAGAAAATATTATCTCCCGGTCTCCAAACACCACGTTCTCCATAAATGTATCCTTTTAAGCCTTTTTGAGAATGAACACCAGTAACATCAAACTTACTTAAAGACAGTGTAGCACCATCATTTAGTTTCACATAAGTACTATTTTTTCCTTTACTTATAATAGCAAAATACGGTTTGTTTTGTAATTGAATACTTGCAAAACCTTCGCCATTAGTTTTTGTACGACCAAGTTCTTGTTGTTGATAATTAAGTAGTTGTACGGTAGCTCCTGATTCTGGTGCTGTTGTTATAATATTACTCACTGCAAATGTAGCCGTATTATTTTCGCTTACTTTCGCTACAACACCAAGATTTGAGGCTATTACATTTTTAGATACAAAACGTGATTTACTATAATAAGCTCTACTGCAAGGGTTATCTCTATTGCGCCAGTCATAGTAATAATTATAATCATCGTAGTAACCATTTTCCGAATCCCAATAGGAGCTATCTGCAGCTTCTTCATCATAGTTAATTGCTGTTGTTTCTTCCTCTTCGGGTTCATTTATATCATCATCACAAGCATAGATAGCATATTTCTTTTTAAATTTTAATTCTACACGATAGATAGCGCCAGGGTCAGTAGTGATTAATTTAGCTAAATCTACTGCAAAGGCATTCCATTTAGAATAATCGGTAATATTATCTTTTTGAAGTTTAATGGTTTTTTGGATTATAGGACGTCCTACTTGTCTTAAATTGCTATTGCCATTAGTTAAATTATTATTTTGCAGAAATTGTAAAATATTATTTTGATATATTTTAATAATAGCTACATCTACCGCTTTAAGGTTTACCGCTTGAAAATTTACTTTTAGATTATTAGAATCGGGCATTATGCTTCCTTTGCCCAAAAATCGAACAGCAGGTTTTAATTGCTCAAAAATTATAGTAAATGTTTTGTTTTCTTTAGTTTTATAACCATCGACACTTTTTATCCCTTGATAAATGGTTATTTCTTTTTGTCCTTCTATTTTACTTCTTGGATAGACTTTAAGGATATTTCTAGTTACGGTATATTTTAGCCTTCCTGAATAATTAGCTATTTTTACAAGTCCTTTAAAATTTTGATTTTTCTTTAATGGGTCTGTAAAATTTATTTGAATATACTGCGATGGGCTAGCCACTTCTTCTACAGAAATTATTTTGAATGTTTGTGTACCTATTATTTCTTTTTCATCACTTCCTTTGGTGTTTATACCAAATTTAGAACCGTCCCATTTTATATTTATTTTAGAATCTTCTTCAAAACGCTGAATGCTATCTATAGTAAACGAATAATGGTTAGGACTAGTCAGCTCCTCATCCCAAACAATAGGTAGCTGTTTGCCTTTTTGAGTGGCGGTAAGTAAAGTCGCTACATCTTCTAGCGGCATTTCATCATTAGTATTAATGTTACCAGTAAGGTATTGCCATTTTTTAGAATGCGAATTAAGCGTTGTGGTATAAACGGCAAAATCTTGCTTTATGGTTTTCACTTTAAATGAAAAATCAGCTAAAGATTTATCTTTTACGGTTATAAATTTCGTTAAATGTACCGTTATACTGTATTCGGTGTCACTTTTTAATTTATCAGCAGGAATAAAAGAAATTGTACGGTTATTTTTAGCAATAAGAGACCCTTCAATTTTTGGTGAAATCGTAAAATAATCCTTATTAAGCGCTTTGCCAACAGTCCAATCTTCTTGCGGCTGGTTAAGCACAACGGTTAATTCTGATTTTGTAGGAATATTACCGCGCGTATAAGTCGCTATATATTCTTTAAACAAATTAATATCTGATGGTTTTGTGCTGTCGTTTGTGTTTTTACAAGAAAATGTAAAAGCTACGATTAAAAAAAGAACGAGTTTTTTCATGGTATTTCTGGAAGATTTAATGATTTCTCCAAAAGTACAATAAAAGTGTGGTATTTGCTACTTTTTTATATATTCGTAAGCAAAAAATTTATATTCGTAAGGGTTTTGGTTAAATTTGATATTAAAATGGATAAGATTAATTTAACCCCTAATAAAAACAAATCATAAAGTTTCAAAAGATAGGTTAGAAGAACTTAATACTTACCACTCAAACTGTATGCCTAAAATTTTTTGAGTTTTACTAGCTACATAGTAACTAATTTGTGTGTTTTGTTTTGTTCTTTTTACTGTGCCAAAATAACTTATCAGTTGAACTGTCTTATTATTAAATTCCGTATTACTAATCTCAAAACCTTGATTAATTACACCTGTTACTTCACCATATTTAGTATTTATGTCTATAAAAGTTTTCTTGAAATTATCAAGACTTATCTCAGATTTAACTTTGTCATCAAAAAGATTATATAAATCATCAAAATTACGGTGCACTAAAAAGTAATTTGCCGTTTCAAATACAAATTTATTTTTTATAAAATTTTGGATTTTTTTGGGATTAAAAGTAAAATATTCAACATCGTTGTTTTGCTGTTTTATATTAACCTTAATTTCATTTAACATCGAATTTTTATTAGTTTTTTCTAAAAAAATCCTTGCAATATTTGATGCTGGAATATTAAGTTTGTTTTTAGGAAAAGCATTTAAAAAATCACTTTTTGATATATTTATTTCAATAAAAATATTGTTTTTATCATTAGTTTTAAATGTAGTGCCATGTTTTATTTTGCAAATACCACCATATAAATATTTAGTTGTACGAACTGCTTTTGTATAATCTTGAAAAACATTAGAACAAGATAAAAAGAAAACAGCTATTCCTAGAAATAATCGCTTCATAATTTTTATTTTAAGTGCAATATACAAAAAAACATAAAGCCTAATCTTGTTTTCCTCGATTTTTCATTTCTTAATTCCTAAAAAAATAGTACTTTCGCAAGTCAATAGTAAACTGCAAAAAAAATGAGTGCTAAGTTCAAAGAATATAAAGGCTTAAGTCTAACAAATATCGCTACTGATATCTTAAAATTTTGGCAAAAAAATGCCATTTTTGAAAAGAGTATCACCAGTAGAGAAGGTGGTAAATCGTACGTTTTTTACGAAGGACCTCCTTCGGCTAATGGTATGCCAGGTATTCATCACGTGATGGGAAGAACTATCAAAGATGTTTTTCCTCGTTTTAAAACGATGAAAGGCTACCAAGTAAAGCGTAAAGCAGGTTGGGATACACACGGACTTCCAGTAGAGCTCAAAGTAGAAACTGAACTAGGCATTACCAAAGAAGATATTGGTACTAAAATTTCTATTGAAGATTATAATGACGCATGTCGCAAATCGGTAATGAAATATACCGATGTTTGGAATAACCTTACCGAGCGTATTGGCTATTGGGTAGATATGGAAAACCCATACATTACCTACGAACCAAAGTATATGGAAACGGTTTGGTGGTTGCTTAAAGAAATCTACGATAAAGGTTTGATGTACAAAGGATATACAATACAACCGTATTCGCCAAAAGCAGGAACAGGTTTAAGTTCTCACGAAATAAATCAGCCTGGCGCATATCAAAACGTAACCGATACAACACTTGTAGCACAGTTTAAAGCAATAAAAGATACTTTGCCTGATTTTTTACAAAAAATAGCGGGCGATATTTACTTTTTAGCTTGGACTACAACACCTTGGACATTACCATCTAATACAGCACTTACCGTTGGTAAAAAAATAGATTATGTGTTGGTAAAAACCTTTAATCAATACACGTTTGAACCGACACAAGTTATACTTGCAGAAAATTTAGTTGGCAAGCAATTTGGTAAAAAATATACAGCATTAACTGATGAAGCTGAATTAGCAAATTATAATGCAGGAGATAAGAAAATACCTTATTTTATTGTAACTGAATTTAAAGGAGAAAGTCTTTTAGAATCACGATACGAACAATTATTACCGTATGTTTTACCTTATCAAAACCCTGAAAATGCCTTTAGAGTAATTGCAGGAGATTTTGTAACTACCCAAGATGGTACAGGTATCGTACATACCGCGCCTACCTTTGGTCAAGATGATGCCAAGGTTGCCAAAGAAGCAAACCCAGAAGTACCGCCAATGCTTGTACTTGATGCTAATGAAAACCCTGTTCCTCTAGTAGATTTACAAGGTAAATTTAGACCTGAAATGGCAGAATTTGCAGGAAAATACGTTAAAAACGAATATTATAATGAAGGCGAAGCTCCTGAACGCTCTATAGATGTAGAAATTGCTATAAAACTCAAGGAAGAAAATAAAGCCTTTCACGTAGAAAAACACGTGCACAGTTACCCACATTGCTGGCGTACCGATAAACCTATTTTGTATTACCCATTAGATTCTTGGTTTATAAAAATAACCGAAGTACGTGATAAAATGGCTTCGTTAAATGAAACTATTAGCTGGAAACCCAAAGCTACAGGAGAAGGACGTTTTGGTAACTGGCTGAAAAATGCTAATGATTGGAACCTCTCTCGTTCTCGTTATTGGGGAATACCACTACCAATATGGCGTACCGAAGACGGTAGTGAAACCAAAATAATAGGTTCTGTTGCTGAGCTGAAAAGTGAGATTGCTAAAGCGATTGCCAAAGGCTTTATGAGTGAAGACCCTTTTGCTGACTTTGAAGTTGGTAATATGGATAAAGCCAATTATGATAAAATAGATTTACATAAAAACGTAGTAGATAAAATCATACTAGTTTCTGATAAAGGCGAAAAAATGCAGCGCGAAGCAGATCTTATAGATGTTTGGTTTGATTCTGGTTCTATGCCTTATGCACAGCTACATTATCCGTTTGAAAACAAAACATTAATTGATAATAATGAATACTTCCCTGCGGATTTTATAGCCGAAGGCGTAGATCAAACGCGTGGATGGTTCTATACCCAACATGCTATTGCTACTATGGTTTTTGATTCTGTAGCTTATAAAAACGTAGTTTCAAACGGTTTAGTTTTAGATAAAGACGGTAAAAAAATGTCTAAACGTCTTGGTAATGCTGTAGATGCATTTGAGACACTAGACAAATTTGGTCCTGACGCTATACGTTGGTACATGCTAAGCAATGCAAATCCTTGGGATAACCTTAAGTTTGACCTTGCAGGAGTAGATGAGGTTCGCCGTAAGTTTTTTGGTACGCTTTATAATACCTATTCTTTCTTTGCACTTTATGCTAATTTAGATGGTTTTGATAACAGCGAAGCACAAATAGCATTAACCGAAAGACCAGAAATAGATCGCTGGATATTATCAGAATTAAACACGCTTATACAAACTGTAGAAGATGCTTATACCGACTATGATGCTACTAAAGCAGCACGAGCAATACAATATTTTGTTACTGAAAATTTAAGTAACTGGTTTGTACGATTAAGCAGAAGACGTTTCTGGAAAGGCGATTATGCACACGATAAAATATCAGCATATCAAACGCTGTTTAATTGTTTGCTAACCGTTTCAAAACTAAGTGCTCCTATAGCACCGTTTTTTGCTGATAATTTATATAATGACTTAACGGAAAGCACCATTTCTGAAAAAACAGAATCAGTGCATTTAGCTGAATTTCCTGTAGCAGACACAAGCGTAATTGATAAAGATTTAGAACGAAAAATGCAAAAAGCACAACAAATTTCGTCTATGGTATTATCACTTCGTAAAAAAGAAGGGCTTAAAGTACGCCAGCCTTTACAACGTATTATGATTCCTGTTTTGGATAATCAAGATAGAGAAGATATAGCAGCAGTTGCTGAGCTTATAAAACACGAAGTAAACATAAAAGAAATAGAGCTGCTAGACGATGCCTCTGGTGTTTTGGTGAAAAATATCAAACCTAATTTTAAAGTTTTAGGACCTAAATTTGGTAAAAATATGCGTTTTGTAGGACAAGCTATTAGTGCTTTAGATAATGATGCTATTACTAAAATAGAAAAAGAAGGAAGCCTTGTTTTAGATATTAATGGAGAAGCAACTACCATAACACGTGATGAAGTAGAAATTAGCTCTAAAGATATTGAAGGATGGACGGTAGCTAATCAAGGGAAACTTACGGTTGCCTTAGACATCACACTTTCTGATGCTTTAAAAAACGAAGGAGTGGCTAGAGAGCTTGTAAACCGTATTCAAAATATGCGTAAAGAAAACGGTTATGAAGTAACCGATAGAATAAAAATATCACTTCAAAAAGACGGAATTGTAGAAAAAGCCGTTAGTGCTTATAATGATTATATTACAAGTGAAACGTTGGCAGATGAAATAAGCCTAGAAAACCAAGTAATAAATGGTACAGAAATTGTAGTAGATGAAATAAATACGAATTTATTAATTCAAAAAACCTAAATATTATGACTGAAAAAGTACAATATAGTGATGCTGATTTAGCCGAGTTTAAAGCGGTTATAGAAGAGCGTATCAAACAAGCGGAATATGATTTAGAATTATACAAAAAAGCCTTTCGTAATGATGGTAATAATGGAACAGAAGATACTGCTCCACAATTTAAATCTTATGACGATGGTGCCGAAGTAATGTCTAAAGAACGTAATGCGCAGCTTGCCATACGCCAAGAACGCTTTATCCGTGATTTGAAAATGGCATTAGTTCGTATAGAAAACAAAACCTATGGCGTTTGTCGTGTAACAGGTAAATTAATAAGAAAAGAACGTTTAAAGTTAGTACCACACACTACTTTAAGTATTGACGCAAAAAATAATAGAAAATAATATTTTGAAGAAATATATCGGTTTAATTATCCTTGTGCTTTTTATTGACCAATTCAGTAAAATATATATAAAAACACATTTTAGAATGAATGAAGTGTACCAGATAACCAATTGGTTTCAGCTTCATTTTGTAGAAAACCCAGGAATGGCTTGGGGCTTTGAATTTGGTGGAAAAACAGGAAAATTAATACTTTCGGTATTTCGTATTGCTGCTTTGTTTTTTATAGGAAATTGGCTTAGAACAGCTGTGAAAAATAATAGTCATTTTTTATTACAAACAGCAGTTGCTCTTATTTTTGCAGGAGCTTTAGGTAATATTTTGGATTCGGTGTTTTATGGATTGATTTTTAATGCGCCAATACACGGATTAGCACATTTTGTGCCTTTTGGTACAGGTTACGAAACCGTTTTACACGGACGCGTAGTAGATATGCTTGATTTTCCTATTTGGTCTGGAAATTTACCCAATTGGATTCCTTTTTATGGCGGAAAATACTTTAAATTTTTTAATGCTATTTTTAATGTGGCTGATTTTGCTATTTCGGTAGGCGTAGGAATTTTAATTGTATTTAGTAAACGTATTTTTCCTAAAGAAGTGTAATGATGCGTAAACTATTCACCTTTATATTAGTATTTATTATCGGTGTATTGAGTACGTTTTTATTTGTAGCAAAAAACAAAAAAGACACACGCCACGAGCAAGCACAAGTTATACTCAACGGCATAAAAAAAGTACAGAAACTAGTAGTTACTGAAGGGAGTTTCTCTGAGATTTATTCATATAAAGATTCAGATAAATATTTCTTTGAAACCATTTCGTTTGATAAAAAAGCTATCGTTGCAGTTAATGCTACGGTGCAGATAAGCTATGATTTATCAAAACTAAGCATACAAGTAGATTCTATTAATAAAACGATACGTATTAGTCATATTCCTAAAGCTGAAATGACTATAATACCTGATGTAAAGTTTTTTGATTTACAGCAAAGCCAGTTTAATACTTTTAGCTCATCAGAACTAAATACGATAAGAGCAAATGCTTTAAAACAAATAAAAGACAATGCTCGTTTGGCAAAACTTCAAGAAAACGCGAAGAAAAGCTTACTAGAAACACTAGAAAATCTTTTTGTTCTATCTAAATCTTACGGTTGGAAAGTAACAGAAACGCAAGAGTTAAAACTTTTGAAGTTGGGTTTGTTGGATTAGTATCTTAATTATTAGTATTTACCATTCTAAAAAAGGTTTTTTAACCAAATACACATTATAATATTTCTTAGTATTGGTTACTTCTTCGCCAATCCAATTAGGTTTTTCAAAGGTTTCATCTTCACTTGTTAATTCTATTTCTGCAAGTATCAAGCCTTCATTTTTTCCTTCAAAGATATCTATTTCGTAGGTGTGTTTTCCTGCTTTAACCAAGTAACGTGTTTTCGCTATAGGATGTTTTTCGCATAATGCTAATAATGCTTTTGCATCTGCTACAGTAATCTCTTTTTCCCATTCAAAACGAGAAACACCAGTTTTGTTAGACTTTCCTTTTACAGTCAAAAAAGCCTTATTATCTTGAATACGGATTCGTACCGCACGTTTTTTATTGGAGTTAAGATAGCCTTGAATTATCTTTTTACTTGCATAAGCCTCTTGTATAAAAGAAGTGTTTTTTACTAAAAATTTACGTTCTATTTCTTGGTTTAGCATAGCTTATTATTTTACCAAAAAACGCTGAAAAGTATTGTTTTTTCAGCGTTT
>CAYPAK010000017.1:11762-14723 GCA_964408665.1 uncultured Flavobacteriaceae bacterium
TCAAAAGTACCTCCAAAAGTTGCCGATATAGCCATACCACTTGTAAACTCATTACTTATTAGTTTTACTGCTAGTGGAATTTCTAAAGTAGTCATTTTTAGTTTTGTATCATCAAGTGTAGCTACTTTTTGGTGTATTAGCAAACCTGAATGTAGGTAGTAATTGTCTGCAAAAGCAAAATCTGCTACGATACCACCTTTCCAACCTGTTCCTTTAGCTGTTCCTACGGTCTGGTAGTTTCCGTTAGTGTCCTTTGCACTGTGTTTGTTAAAGTTAAAAGTTGGTGCTAATGATAAACCAATTTTTAAATCTTGCCCCATCATTGGTAAAGTCATTAATACGATTAGTACGGTTAAAATTCTTTTCATTTTTATTCTTTTTTTTAATTATTAATTGTTCCTATATCTATTACGCTTGCTATACTTGGCGCATATTTTTTGATAGTCATTTCTACACCTGATTTTAGCGTCATTCTGTTTACTGCACAGTCTGTACAAGCACCTTCAAATTTTATACTTACAATATTGTCTTTAATAGCTACCAAAGACACATCGCCACCATCATTATGCAAGTACGGTCTAATTTCTGCTAGTGCTGCTAAAACTTTATGTTCTAAATCTTGTTTTGACATTTTAATTATTTTGTAGAACAACCGGCCATAGTTGTTATTTTTATAATCTCTGTAGGCGGTAATGATTCATTACGTTTTACAAGCTCTGTAATCATATTTTGTGTTAGCGACTCAAAGGCTTTAGTTAAAGCTGTTCCTTCTTGCATAGCTGCTGGTCTTCCTACATCTCCTGCTTCACGCATACTTTGTTCTAAGGGCAACTCACCAAGTAAAGGCACATTGATGTCTTTAGCTAGGTTTTTAGCGCCATCTTTACCAAAGATATAATATTTTTGGTTATTACATGCTGTTGGTACAAAATAAGCCATATTTTCTACCATTCCTAGCACAGGCACATTGATGTTGTCTTGCTGAAACATCGCCACACCACGTCTTGCATCTGCAAGTGCTATATTTTGTGGTGTACTTACTATTACCGCTCCCGTTACAGGCATCATTTGCATTACCGAAAGATGAATATCTCCTGTTCCTGGAGGTAAATCTATCAGCATAAAATCTAACTCTCCCCAGTCGGCATCAAAAACCATTTGCTTAAGCGCGTTAGAAGCCATAGCACCACGCCAAATTACTGCTTCATTAGGATTAGTAAAAAAACCAATAGATAGTATCTTTGCACCGTAATTTTCTACAGGTTTCATTTTAGCTTTACCATCAACAGCTACCGAAAGTGGTTTCTCATTAGCTACATCGTACATTATAGGAATTGATGGTCCATAAATATCAGCATCTAATATCCCTACTTTAAACCCCATTTTGGTTAAAGTAACTGCTATATTGGCAGTAACGGTAGATTTACCTACACCACCTTTTCCTGAGGCTATAGCAATAATATTTTTTATTCCAGGAATAGCTTTGTCTGCTACAATACTTGGTTTTTCAGGCACTTCTACAGTGATATTTACTTTTACTTTTGCTTTTTCATGAACCTCATCATGGATAGCTTTTAAAATATCTACTTCTACTTTTTTCTTTGCTTGTAATGATGGGTTAGGTATTTTAATATCTACAATTACCTCATCTCCAAATATATTGATATTATAAACACTTCCATCTTCTATAATATGATGCTTTTCACCAGAAACAATTACATTTTCTAATGCTTTTAAAATAGCTTCTTTTTGTATTTTCATAAGAATAAAACAGTATTTTATTTAAATTAATGCTAAATAGACTACAAATATACGACCTTCTACGGAATAATTGGCAGTAAAAACATATTTTGAGTTTTTGGCAATATTTTTGCTATATTTGTAATGTATAACTTTGTAAAACAAAAGAACATGATAGGATATTTAGGAGGCGGTTTAATGCCATATATATTAATGGGAGGAATAGCCTTGTTAGGCGGAATAGTACAAAATAGACTAAAAAGTAAATTTAAAAAATACTCAAAACTATATTTAAAAAACGGTTTAAGTGGCAAAGAAATAGCCGAAAAAATGCTTGCAGATAATGGTATTACCGATGTTAAGGTGATTTCTACACCAGGAATGCTTACAGACCATTATGACCCAAGGAATAAAACTGTAAACCTTAGTCAAGGAGTTTATGGTGAGCGTAACGCTGCTGCTGCTGCAGTAGCCGCTCACGAATGTGGTCATGCTTTGCAGCACGCTTTTGGTTATAAATGGTTAACTATGCGTTCCAAACTAGTTCCTGCTGTACAAATATCTAGTAGAATAGCACAATTTGCACTGATAGGTGGTATTTTATTAATAAAAATGTTTCCATCGTTATTATTGATAGGAATAATGCTATTTGCAGCAACCGTAGTGTTTTCATTAGTAACACTTCCTGTAGAATATGATGCGAGTAACAGAGCGTTAGCTTGGCTTGACAAAAAAGGCGGACTTACCTATGAAGAACATGATGGCGCTGCTGATGCTTTAAAATGGGCAGCACGAACTTATGTGGTTTCTGCATTGTCTTCTCTTGCTACATTGGTGTATTATATAATGATTTATATGAATAGACGCTAAAATATAATTTTTAGTTTTTTTTGGAAATTTTGACCAGCATTCCTATTTTTATTAAATTTGAATAAAACCCCATTGGAATAACTAAAAAGACCAAAACAAATACCGCATCGAATCTGCTAGAAAAAAAGGATATGATTATGCCCAAAATGAGATGTGTTTTGTGACGATTGTAACCAAAAACAGGGAATGTTTTTGAGCTGTTTTACGTGAATACGCGATGTGTCGCATCACTATCATTTTTATATAATCATTAGAAAACATAAACTATTTTATTAGCTAAAAATAAATTGCCTTATTTTAAGTAAAAAGTGTACTTTTGCTACACTAAAAAACTAAAAATAATAACAAATT
>CAYPAK010000018.1:0-11648 GCA_964408665.1 uncultured Flavobacteriaceae bacterium
AAAACAACTCGCCTTGGCGGTTTGTATTTGTTCTACCCAAATGTTTATAGGCATGCTCCGTTACTTCCCTTCCTCGTGGTGTTCGCATTATAAAACCTTGTTGAATCAAAAATGGCTCATATACCTCTTCTATAGTTTCGGCATTTTCGCTTACTGCTGTAGCTAGCGTACTTATACCTACAGGGCCGCCTTTAAATTTATCTATAATGGTTAGCAAAATTTTATTATCCATTTCGTCTAAACCGTGTTTATCTACATTTAAGGCTTCTAAGGCATATTTGGCTATTTTTATATCAATAGCTCCTGTGCCTTTTATCTGTGCAAAATCTCGTACACGTCTTAGTAAGGCATTAGCAATACGTGGTGTTCCTCTACTTCGTCCTGCTATTTCTATAGCTGCTTCCATAGATATACCTACTTCTAGAATTTGTGCGCTACGTTGCACTATTGTTGTTAATAATTCCGTATTATAATATTCTAATCGGCTGTTTATACCAAAACGTGCGCGCATAGGCGCTGTGAGCAATCCTGAACGTGTAGTTGCCCCTACAAGAGTAAAAGGCTCTAAGGCTATTTGTACGGTTCGTGCATTAGGCCCTGATTCTATTAAAATATCTATTTTGTAATCTTCCATTGCAGAATAGAGATATTCTTCTACTATGGGGCTTAAACGGTGTATTTCGTCTATAAATAACACATCACGCTCCTCAAGATTGGTAAGCAATCCTGCTAAATCTCCCGGCTTGTCAAGTACAGGTCCTGAGGTTATTTTAATGCCTACATTAAGTTCATTAGCCAATATATTTGCCAATGTTGTTTTTCCTAACCCTGGAGGACCATGTAATAAAGTATGGTCTAAGGCTTCTCCTCGTTTTGCTGCTGCTGCTACAAATATTTTTAGGTTTTCAAGCACTTTTTCTTGACCCGAAAAATCATCAAAAGACAAGGGTCTTAGTTGTTTTTCAGCATTCAAATCATCACTTGAAAACGAATCATTAGTTGGGTTTAAATTCTCATTCATAGTACAAATATAAAACAAAAAAGCCGCTCTATTTCTAGAAAGGCTTTTTTGTTTGTTATTTTAATCATTTTATTGATGATTAATGCTGTACTTCTCCTGGTTTCAATGGAACCGTTTGTGGTACAAAATCTTCTTCGTGGTCTGGATTACTATAATCATAAGCCCAACGGTGTACTTCTGGTATTTCTCCAGGCCAGTTCCCGTGTATATGTTCTACTGGTGTAGTCCATTCTAAGGCATTAGAACGCCAAGGGTTTTGTTCTGCTTTTTTACCTTTATAAATACTATAGAAGAAGTTAAATAAAAATATCAACTGAGCTAATCCTCCTATTACAGCAAAAATAGTAATCACTTTATTAATATCAGCTAAATCATCAAAATATGGAAATGCTGTGTTTTTATAATACCTACGTGGTAATCCTGCAAGTCCTAAATAATGCATTGGGTAGAATACACCATAAGCAGCAACAACTGTTATCCAAAAGTGCCAATAGCCTAAGGTTTTATTCATCATTTTACCAAACATTTTTGGGAACCAATGATATATTCCTGCAAACATACCATAGATAGCAGATACTCCCATTACTAAGTGAAAGTGAGCTACTACAAAGTACGTATCGTGAACATTAATATCTAAAGTGCTATCTCCCAAAATAAGCCCTGTAACTCCTCCTGTTACGAATGTAGAAACTAAACCTAATGAGAATAGCATTGCTGGGTTAAACTGTAAGTTTCCTTGATAAATTGTAGAAATATAATTAAATGCTTTTACCGCAGAAGGTATAGCAATAAGTAATGTGGTAAAGGTAAATACCGAACCAATAAATGGATCCATACCTGTTACAAACATATGGTGTCCCCATACAATGGTAGATAAGAAAGCAATTCCTATCATAGATAGTATCATAGCACGATACCCAAAAATAGGTTTACGTGAGTTTGTAGCTATTATTTCTGATGAGATACCTAAGGCAGGAAGAATCACAATATATACTTCTGGATGTCCTAAGAACCAAAATAAATGCTCAAATAATATAGGCGAACCTCCATTATTATGCAACACTTCTCCTCCTATAAAAATATCAGATAAGTAAAATGATGTGCCAAAACTTCTATCAAAAATCAATAATAATGCCGCTGATAATAATACTGGAAAAGACACCAATCCTATAATAGCTGTAATGAAAAATGACCAAATAGTAAGTGGCAATCTTGTCAATTTCATACCTTTTGTTCTAAGGTTAAGTACCGTTACGATGTAGTTTAAAGCTCCCATTAATGATGATGCTATAAATATAGCCATAGAAATTAACCAAAGTGTCATTCCTGCGCCAGATCCTGGAGATGCTGCCTCTACTGCACTAAGCGGTGGATAAATAGTCCATCCTGCTGCTGCTGGTCCTGCTTCTACAAATAATGAAGAAACCATCAATATACTTGATAAGAAAAACAACCAATATGAAATCATATTTAAGAAACCTGATGCCATATCTCTTGCACCAATTTGCAATGGAATAAGTAAGTTACTAAATGTACCACTAAGACCTGCGGTTAATACAAAGAATACCATAATAGTTCCATGAATGGTAACCAAAGCCAAGTAAATATTAGGGTTCATTACGCCATCTTGCTGAAATTTTCCTAGTAATACTTCATTAATAGTAAATGAATGGTCTGGCCAAGCAATTTGTAAACGGAACATCATAGACATTAATACGCCTATAACACCCATTACAATACCTGTTATAAGATATTGCTTAGCAATCATTTTATGATCAGTACTAAATATATATTTAGTAATAAATGTTTGTTTATGATCGTGTGACATTATATAAATTTTTAGTTTTTTAGTTTTCTTTTAGTCCTATTAGTTTGCTGCAAAAGCTTTTTGAGAGTCTAACCAAGCTTGAAAAGCTGCTGGTTCTTCTACTATAACTTTCATTTGCATATTATAATGGTTTGTACCACATATTTTGTTACAAAGTAGCATATAATCAAATTCATAAGGGTCTAATTGGTCATCTTCTCCTAATGTTTTGTTTTTTGCTTCTCGTATTTCATTAATGTGTTTTACTTTTGCTATGATTTTCTCATCTTTGCGCATTTCTTCCGTAGTAACTGTTGGTTTAAATGCAAATTGAGTAACCATGCCCGGTACGCAGTTCATCTGAGCTCTAAAATGTGGAAAATAAGCAGAGTGTAATACATCTTGCGAGCGGAATTTAAACAATACTTTACGTCCTTTAGGCAAATGTATTTCGCGTACTACTTTATCATCTTTTGCTGCTGGGTCAGTCTCATCTATTCCCATAGTATTTGCACCTGCTATAAAACGTACATTAGCATTTCCTAATACATTATCTTGACCTGCATAACGCACATCCCAAGACCATTGCTTACCATATACTTCTATAACTAAAGGGTCTTCATCAAAATCTGGGTAGTTAATATCTGCCCAAATATTCATTCCAAAGATAATTAATACTGCAAGCACAGCACTAGGTACTCCTGTCCAAATAAACTCTAAGGTATTACTATGTGATATAAAAGAAGCCTTACGCCCTTTTACGCCTCTAAATTTAAAGGCAAAAAAGTGTAGTAAACCTTGCGTTACAAAAACTACAAAAAAGATTACTGCCCAAGTCCAATTAGCTAATTTATCATAGCTCACACCGTGTTCTGATGCTGATTTAGGAAGTAACACCCCTTTATACAGCAAGAATGATATTATTACCATTCCGTAGATATAAACACCAAACAGCATCATTAAGATACCGTTGGTGTTGTTGTTTTTTTCAGTTGCAATAACTGAGTCTTTTCTTTTTAATGCATAGAAAGCAAGAAATATTCCTACTACTAGTGCAATAATCAAAATAGTATTGATTACCATTGTTTTTTAGTTTTTTAGTTAATTAGTTTTTTAGTTTTCGGTTGAGAAGTATCTACTTAGTAGTGAAAGTGTTTACTTTCCTCCATAAACGGATTCTTATCAGCCATCAAGTTTGCTTTTGCTAAAGTTTTAAAGGTACAATATACAAATAATCCTAAGAAAAACAAAAATGAGCTTATTTCTGGTATTCCAAGTCCCCAATGAGCACCTACAACACCTGGCATTACCATATTAAATATATCTATATAATGACCTATTATAATACTTACACCTCCCATTACAATAAAAATAAATTTACGTTTAAAATCTGTATTGATTAATATCATAAATGGAAATATAAAATTCAATGGTATCATACTAAAGAATATTGTTTTATAATGATTCATTCGCATTGCAAAATAAACCGTTTCTTCTCCTTGATTAGAATACCATATCAGCATATATTGTGCAAACCATAGGTAAGTCCAAAAAATACTAAACCCAAACATATATTTAGCTAAATCGTGCAAATGATTATCATTTACCTCAGGTAAATATCCTTTTGATTTTAAGTATATCGTTACCAAAGCTATAGTTGTTACTGCTGTAACTATCATGCTTGCAAAAACATACCAAGGGTATAGTGTACTAAACCAGTGGTGGTCTATAGACATTAACCAATCTACACCCATTAAATATTCTGATATACCAAAGAAAAATATAAAAGCAATAGTTGCCTTAAAGTTTTTCTTATAGCTAGAACCATTCATTTCTTCATTATCTTCAGCTAATGAATATTTTCTAGAAAAAAAGCGATATGCATTCCATCCTATTAAAAATATAGCTGCTCTTATTAAAAAGAAAGGCACATTTAAGTAAGCACTTTTTAAGTGTAATATCTCATCATGTTTTGCGTTTTCAGGACTCATCCAAGCAAAAATATGTGTGATATTCATTCCTGATAATACTAATAGTATAAAGATAATTACCGAAAAAGGCACCATACTTCTAGATATTCCTTCCATAACACGGTAGAGTACAATACTCCATCCTGCTTGTGAAGCACGTTGTATTGCGTAAAATACCAATACGCCAAGCGTTATCATAAAGAAGAAAAACGCTGCAACATAAACTGCTGCCCAAGGTCTTGCCTCTATTTGACTTTTTGCATGTTCCAAATGTTTAGCATCATGATGCTCCGTAGCGGCAGCTTCATGTCCTTTTGCTTCACTTTGGTGTGCATCGTGTTTTGCCTCACCATGAGATTCATGTCCTTGGCTTAGCATTTCTACAACTTGCTCATCTGTTTTATGAGCTGTTGCTAGACTAAATCCTATTCCTAAAGCCCCAATAAGCATGAGTACTAAAGAGAATGTTTTTATTTTACCTGAAAATGTGTACATATTATTATTTCTTTTCGGTTGAAATTATTTCAAATCTTTTTTTAATTTTTGAACGTATTGAACTACTTGCCAACGTTGTTTTTCATCAAGCTGTGATGCGTGAGAACCCATCATGTTTCTACCATACATAATCACGTGGTAGATACTTCCTGCAGTAATAACTCTGTCTTTATAATTAGGAACACCCAAAAACTTTTCACGTTTTACTAGTTTTCCTTGTCCGTTTCCTTTTTTACCATGGCATATTGCACAGTAAATATTATAATACTTTTTACCTTTTGCTAGGTTTTCTGCATTAGCTGCTAATGGACTCACTAAACTATCTTTAGCTAATTGATATCCTTCTTGCGTGTCTGCATAAGTATAAGGCATTTTACCACGAGCAATAGTTCCTGCTGGAGTAGCTTGTGCTTCCATTCCGTTAGCTAAGGGTTTTGCTTCTCCATAAGCTTCATAAGGAACTGCCTCATACATATCTGGCATGTATCTATAATTTGGTTCTCTTTTATTAGAACAAGATGTTAGCACTATACTTAATGTAAATATGGCTAAACCTATTTGTAATATATTTTTCATAATTTCTAATTAATGTGCTTCTACAATATTAACTTCTACTGCGCCTGTTTCTTTTAAGAAACTACTTAAAGAATCTTCATCTCCTTGAGCTACTACTTCCATTAAAAAATGGTCGTCAGTTGTTCTTACATCTGGATTTTCTGCTTCTTTAAATGGCCATAATCTACTTCTTAAATAGAAAGTAATTACCATTAAATGGGCTGCAAAGAAAACAGTCATTTCAAAAAGAATAGTTATCCATCCTAAAACATTTTGTCCATAAGAAAAACTTGGTTTCCCTCCGATATCTTGTGGCCAATCTTGTATCATCATAAAATTGGTCATCCAAACAGCAAAAGAAAATCCTGTTAGACCGTATAAAAATGAGGTAATTGCCAAACGTGTTGGTTTTAATCCCATTGCTTTATCTAAACCATGTACTGGAAATGGTGTAAATACTTCTTCTATATGATATTCTTTTGATTTTACTGCTTTTACAGCATCCATCAATATATCATCATCGTTGTATAATGCGCGAACTATCTTACTCATGACTATTATCTCTTAATTTTTTATAATTAGCACCTGACATTTTCAAAATAGATTTTACTTCTGCTTGTGCAATAACTGGGAATGTTCTAGCGTATAATAAGAATAGTACAAAGAAAAATCCTATTGTACCTATAAATACGCCTATATCTACAAATGTAGGCTCAAATCTTGACCATGTTGATGGCAAGTGACCTTTACTTAATACTATAGTAATAATATCAAAACGCTCAAACCACATACCTATATTAATAACAATAGATATTACAAATGACCAAAAGAAACTTGATCTAAGTTTTGGAAACCATAAGAACTGTGGTATAATAATATTACATATTATCAATAACCAAAACGCCCACCAATAAGGACCTGTTGCCGCTCCTACAGACATATAAGTAAAGTTTTCGTATGGACTTGCGGTGTACCAACCAATAAAGAATTCTGCTGCATAAGCTACCGCTACTATTCCTCCTGTTAGTAATATCACCATATTCATATACTGTACGTGTAGTCTTGTAATGTATGCCTCTAAACTTAACACTTTACGCATCACACCAAGTAGTGTTTGTACCATTGCAAACCCTGAGAATATTGCTCCTGCCACAAAGTACGGCGGAAATATAGTACTATGCCATCCTGGGTTTACCGAAGTAGCAAAGTCCATAGATACAATAGTATGTACCGAAAGTACTAACGGTGTAGCTAACCCTGCAAGTACCAAAGATACTTCTTCAAAGCGTTGCCAATCTTTAGCACGTCCACTCCATCCAAAACTTAGTAAACTGTATATTTTCTTTTGAAAAGGCTTTACTGCTCTATCACGAATCATCGCGAAATCTGGTAATAAACCTGTCCACCAGAATACTAATGATACCGAAAGATAAGTAGAAATGGCAAATACATCCCAAAGTAATGGCGAGTTAAAGTTTACCCATAATGAACCAAACTGGTTTGGTATAGGTAGTACCCAAAATCCATCCCAAGGGCGTCCCATGTGTATAATTGGGAAAAGTCCTGCTTGAAAAACGGCAAAGATTGTCATTGCTTCTGCAGAACGGTTTATCGCCATACGCCATCTTTGACGGAATAATAGCAATACTGCCGAGATTAATGTTCCTGCGTGACCGATACCTACCCACCATACAAAGTTGGTAATATCCCACGCCCATCCAATATTCTTGTGTAATCCCCAAGAACCAATACCATTTGCAATAGTATACGTAATTGCTCCGATACCCCAAGCAAATGCAACAAGTGCAATTGTAAAGGCTATCCACCACATACGGTTGGCTTTCCCCTCTATAGGGCGAGCCACATCTTCTGTGATGTCGTGATAGGATTTTTTTCCTAGTATTAAAGGCTCTCTAATAGGTGCTTCGTAATGAGACATAATTATAGCTGTTATTTATTTTTATTATTAATTAAGCGTTATCTGTATTTCTAATTTTTGATTGATAAACCACATTTGGTTTTGTACCAATAAAATCTAATAAGTGATATGCACGTTTATCTGCTGCTAATGCTGTTACCGCATCCTTTTCATTATTTACATCACCAAAGACCATTGCTCCTGTACTACAAGCAGCACTACAAGCGGTTTCAAATTCATTAGTATTAACTTTTCTATTTTCTTTCTTAGCTTTAAGGATAGTTGCTTGTGTTTTTTGAATACACATAGAACATTTTTCCATAACTCCACGAGAACGAACTACTACATCTGGATTAAGAACCATACGTCCGTAGTCATCATTCATGTTGAAATCAAAATCTTCATTAAGGTTATATCTAAACCAGTTAAATCTACGTACTCTATAAGGACAGTTGTTTGCACAGTAACGTGTACCTACACAACGGTTATAAGCCATCATATTCTGACCTTGACGTCCGTGAGAAGTTGCTGCTACTGGACATACTGTTTCACAAGGTGCGTGATTACAGTGCTGACACATTAGCGGTTGGAAAGCCACTTGTGGGTTTTCCATAGCTACTTCTTCTAATTTTTTATACATTTCAGAACGAGAAAGTCCTGCTTCAAATCCTTCTTCTTGTGTTTTTACAGTAGATGAGTAATATCTATCTATACGCAACCATTGCATATCTCTAGATTTACGTACTTCATCTTTACCAACTACTGGCACATTATTTTCTGCTTGACAAGCAATAACACAAGCACCACAACCTGTACAAGATGTAAGGTCTATAGATAGGTTAAAGTGATGTCCTATAGAACGGTCAAAACTAGTCCAAAGATCTGCTTTTTCTGCACCAACTTCTTGATGGTCTAAAGAGAATTTTGGTGTTTCATTCCATTCTGGCTCTCCTGCTTTGTTTCTATCTTCTAAATATTGTCCTAAAACTGTTTCACGTAACACGCCTTCACGACCTGCAATAGTATTTTGCATTTGTACACAAGCAAACTGGTGGTTTCCTCCTGCATTAGCAACTGTTGCTACTTGATTATTGTTGTTTTCAAAAGCTACTTGATAAGCATTTACACCGATAGCCATTGCATCTTTAAGTCCTGCTTTGCGTCCATAACCATAAGCTAAACCTACAGTTCCTGCTGCTTGCCCTGCTTGTATGTAAACAGGAGCTTTTATAGCTACTCCATTTACAGTTACAGTAGCAAACTGACCATCTATAGCGCCATTATCTTGAATAGGATTAGTAAATCCTAATGCTTTAGCATCTTTAGCCGAAACGGTTAAATAATTATCCCAAGCGATACGTGTTATAGGGTCTGTAAATTCTTGTAACCAAGGGTTATTTGCTTGTTTACCATCTCCCATACCTATTGATGAATACAATGCTAATTCAAATGCACCTGTTTTTGTTTTTCCTAAAGCAGTTGCTGCTGCAGCTAAATCAACCGTAGTTTCTGTTGCTTCAGTATCTTCTACAACAGGAGCTGTAAATCCTGTTTTAGCAAATCCATCGTGAATTGCTTTATTCCAAGACTTATCAAATGTTTTATTTGCTTTTAAGAAATTATAGTATGATGTGGTATTACCAGACCAAGCTAATAGTAAATCTTGAAATTGTTTTGTATCAAATAATGGTTTAATAACAGGCTGCATAAGGCTAACTGTTGCTTTATCCATGGCTACATCTCCCCAAGATTCTAAATAATGATTAGCTCCTGCACTATATTTTGCTACACTTGCTGTTTCATCATTATGTAATGCTATTGCTACAGTAGTTTTTACATTTTTTACTGCATCAGCATAACCTACTAGTGAGTATGCTGGGTTTGTATTATTTGTGATGATAGCACCAACTTTTCCTGCTTTCATATCAGCTAAAAGTTGTTTTACTTGCGTATCATTTCCTTTACGTATATTGCGTGTGTTTTTTACGTCTATTGCTTGTGAAGCTATTGCTTTATTAAGCGCTAAAGCAATTAACTGTGCGTTTTTATCATTAGCACCAACTACAACTAAACCACCTTTTTTAAGCTTAGCAGCTACTTTAGTAATTGCAGCATCTACACTTGTTTTTTTAGATGGTAAGCTAGCACCTGTTACTTTATTATATAAATTAATTAAAGCAAAAAGTTGCTCGCTAGGTTTAGTAGGATATCTATGATCTGCATTAGCACCTGTTAAAGACATATTAGCTTCAAACTGGTGATGTTGTGACATTTTACCACTTTTTACATCACGCCCTTTAGCATAAGAAGCATCATTTCCGCCACCTTGCCAATCTCCTAAGAAATCTGCTCCAAAAGAAACAATAGTTGCTGCTTTAGAGAAGTCATAAGAAGGTAAAGAACGGTCGCCATACATAGCTTCCATAGCGTCTAAAGCGCCACTTTCTGAAACTGCATCATAAGCGATATGTTTTGCTGTTGGGTATTTTGCTGCAAAAGCTTTAAATAATTTTTTATTAGATGGGCTTGCGCAAGTTCCTGTAAGTATTACAATTTCTTTTCCTGCAGCATTAGCAGCATCTAAGTCTGCAACAACTGCTTTATTAAAAGCATCCCAAGCAACTGCTTTTCCAGAAGCATGAGCGCCTTTTAGACGGTTATTGTCATACAAAGATAATACTGACGCTTGCACACGCGCATTGGTCGTGCCATTTGCATCTTTATTAGCTTCTATTTTTATAGGTCTTCCTTCACGAACTTTTACTAAAATATTAGCAAAATCAAAGCCATCTGCTATAGCAGTAGCATAATAGTTTGCTTCACCAGGAAGTACATCTTCAGGCTTTACTACGTATGGAATAGATTTTACAACTGGTCCTTGACAACTTGCTACGGTTGCAGCTGCTGTAGAGAACCCTACAAATTTAAGAAAATCACGTCTTGACGTTGATGAGTTTTCTAATGCTTCTTTATTTCCTAAAAACTGATCTGTAGGTATTTCTTCTACAAATTCTTTTTTGCTTAAGGCTTCTAAAACACCATTTTCATCGGTTAGTTCATCAACACTTTTCCAGTATTTTTTGTTTGATGCCATTGTATAATGTTATTTTTCTTCGTTAATTAAAATTATTAATAGTGACATTTAGCACATTCTAAACCACCCATATCTGCCTCCGTAAAGGTCTTTTTATTGTATTTTTTAGATAATTCTTTATGAATATCTTCATAATATTTATTATCCATTTTTACATCTGTAGTTCTGTGACAATCCACACACCATTTCATAGTAAGTGGTTTTGCTTGGAAAACCTCATCCATTTCTTGTATTTCACCATGACATTTTTGACAAGAAACACCTTGTACAGAAACATGCTGTGAGTGATTAAAATACACAAAGTCTGGTAATCTATGGATACGTGTCCATTTTATAGGTTTTGATTTTTCTGGAACAATAACACGATTAATTGTATCCCAACCTACATGACTATATAATTTAGCAATTTCTTTGTCTAATTCTTTTTTCCCTAAATTACCTACTTTCGTGTCTTCTGCAACTTTATCAATACTTTTATGACAATTCATACATACATTTAAAGAAGGTATTCCAGATGTTTTACTGTCTTTAGCAGAAGAGTGACAGTAGTTACAATCTATACCGTTATCACCAGCGTGTATTTTGTGTGAATATACGATAGGTTGCACAGGTTGATAACCTTCATCTACACCTACTTGCATTAAATAAGCATAAGTAACCCAAGCTCCTAAAAGCAAAATAATAGGTAACAACACGAACACTAAACCTTTTGCCTTAGTTCTTTTTAAGACTACTGCCGCAATAATTAAAGCTAACAATATCCATAGCGGTGCGTTTGTTTTTTTAGG
>CAYPAK010000018.1:11748-14525 GCA_964408665.1 uncultured Flavobacteriaceae bacterium
AACCATTCTTTAGAACGTTTTTCTCCTACATTACGTAATCCAGGACCAACTAGTTTACCATCTAATTTATGACAAGCAGCACATTGTGCTTTGAATAAATCTTTACCTTTTTTTACATTTGCAGGCATTTCTCCAGTTGCTGCAGCAGCTTTTTTCTTAGCAGCGCTAGGATTTGCTATATAAGCAATTACATTATCCAAATCTGCATCAGAAAAATTAGGGAAAGCCGTCATTGGTATTTTGTACTCATCAAAAATAGCTTTTGCATCTGCATCGCCTGTTTTGATAAAGGCTTGACTATCTTTTATCCAACTTTTTAGCCATGCACTTTCTCTTTTTTCAGTTACTCCTTTCAATCCAGGACCTACTAGCTTACCTTCCATTTTGTGGCAGGCAGCACAGTTGGCCTTAAACAACGCTTTTCCTTTTGCAGGATCACCTTGCGCTTGCGCTTGTAAAGAAAAAATAAATGCTAAGGCGAAAGAAATTAGTTTAAACGCTTTTATAGTACGTTTTCTCGCTTGTTTCATATTATTATATCGATTATTCATTATTAATTTTGGCACGATTATTTCAGTTAATTTTATCGTGTATTTTCACGAGTAACAAAAGTACTAATATTCGTTTATTAATAAAATACAATCTAGTGATATTTTATAATTTAGACTTATTCTAAATAAGGAATTCTAAGTTATTTTAATTACTTTTGTATAAGAAAGATAAAAAAATTATGAAAAAAAGAACATTATATTCCCTTGCGATAATTGCATTATTCGTTTTTAATAGTAATTCTTTACTAGCTCAAAACAAAGCGACTATACATCAAGATAAGCGTATTGCTACACTTACACAGACTAAAAATACTTTAGACAAAAACACTAAAAAGAGTAAGTATAAGATACAATTAGCCAACGGTTCTAAAGCGCATATAAA
Source organism: uncultured Flavobacteriaceae bacterium (assembly GCA_964408665.1). GTDB lineage: Bacteria > Bacteroidota > Bacteroidia > Flavobacteriales > Flavobacteriaceae > JALSVQ01. Next base: position 12,682 of record CAYPAK010000018.1, read on the forward strand.
TGCTGTTTTGAGTCGTTTTTATGCTGAATTCCCTAACACACCAACACATAAAGTGTATGAATCTCCAGAATATAAAGTGCGTGTTGGGCAATATAGAACAAAACTAGAGGCAGAACGCGCGCTTATTCTTATTAGAAAAGAGTTTCCTAATGCTATTATTGTAAAGTTGTAGGTTTAAAGACGTATGACCGCTTCGCTTTACGATATACGAGTGACGATTTTATGACTTAACCAAACGTCACCCTGAACTTGATTCAGGGTCTCTTGATACAGAGATGCGAGTTTAGCTATAAGTAGATACTATAACAGAGTGCGTATTCATTACCGCAGCTACTGAATCAAGTTCGCATGACGTAGCATAAACAATGACTTATGACCGCTCGTTTTATGACTTACAAGTAACGAATAAAGTAGTGCTGTGCTATGAATATCGTCTTCATTACGGCAGATGCTGAATCAAGTTTAGCATGACGTCATAAAGTAAATATAACGCATAAAAAAAAGGCGATCTTTATAAGACCGCCTTTATTATGTTTAAGAATAGGTTATTCTTAGAAGTTTAATTTGAAACCTAAGCTCCAAGTTCTTCCGAATCCCCAATACACTCTATTTCTAACATTAACACCATTCCAGTTATTTGCTGGATTGATATCTTGTGTTTTATTAGTATCAGATTCTGCTATATATAATGTATCAAATACATTGTTTACATTTAAACGAACGGTAAATTTATTCTTTTCGTTTAAGTCAAATTTATAACTTACACCTGAATTTAATAAATCATAAGCAGGTAATTGTAATGCTTGTCTTCCTGGTGCTGCAAAATCAGCAAAACTTACATCAGAATATAATTTATCTGCGTGATACCAGTTTGCAAAGAATTTACCTTTGTTTTCCATAAATTTATAGTCTAAACCAAAGTTAGTTGTAAACTGAGCTACATCACCAACTTTTACATCTTTTAAATAAGCTGTAGCAGTCCCTTGAAGTGCTAAGTTACTATCATAAAACTCTACATCTGCCTCATCATTATTATAATGGAAGTCTCCAAAAGAAACCATACCGTTGAATTTTAATTTATCAGAAGCTTTAGCTGTAAATTCTAACTCTATACCTTGGTGAATTTCATTGATGTTTTTAGCAACTACTGTTTGTGCAAAAGTACCATTAAACTTAGTGAAACTTCCGTAAATAGAACGGTTATCCCATTGTGTTCTGTATGCATTTATATTTGCTTTGAAAAATTCAGATTTAAATCCATAACCAAGTTCTAAACCAATTACTGCTTCGTTTTTAGCATCTGGATTTATTAAGTTTGTGTATTGTTGAAAAATAGCACCAAACCCTGGTTGTCTTGAATAATAACCTGCATTAAAGAATACATTATTGTTTTCATCAATATTATAGTTCATTCCACCTTTAAGGTTTCCACCAATAAATGTTTGAACATCTGTAGCTTGAGCTGGGTCAGAATTTAAGAATTGGAAGTAGTCAACACGTTGATATCCTTTACTAGAAGCTGCAAACTGAAGGAAAGCAGATAATTTTTCTTTAGTATATTCTACTTGTCCAAAAGCACCGTACCAGTTTACTTTACCATCATTATAGTATTCTATTTTTTGTTCTTTTGCTATATCTCCAAAAGGATTCCAAGCTGGTTCAGCAGTAATATAGTCAGTGTCTAAAATAGTATTATTAGGATTATTAATATCTTTATTGTCAAAATAAGCATCAGCACCTAAATCATTATTTACTACTCTATAGTGGTGCCCGTTATACATTCTTAAATCTACACCGAAATCTACTGTTAAGTTTTCGCCTATTTTTTTGTTATAATCAGAAAT
>CAYPAK010000019.1:0-14455 GCA_964408665.1 uncultured Flavobacteriaceae bacterium
AAAATAATTTAATATAATGGTGTTTTTATTACATTAAACGATATTAAAATTTGTTGTTTTTTCATGCACAATTACTTCTTTTTCTGTGATTTCTATTCCTGCAAAAAACATGTAAATATATAATGTATAAAATGCTATTGGAACTTTAAAATCTGGTATACTAACTTTAGAATCTGGTATAATATAGTTTATTAAAGCATAGATTATTATACATATAGTAATGATAATTTTATTTAATTTCATAATTGCTAATCGTTTTTGCTATGATTTTTTATTTCATTTTCCTCGATATTTCCAACGGATAATATTGCTGGTACAGCGGTGATTTTCGCAAAATTTTTCATAATAATTTGATTTTAAATAATAAATATACAAAATTGTCAATTGAATTATATACCAAAATGGATTTTTTTGCAAATTGGTTGGTTGTTGTACGGTAGAGACGCCCAAATTGGGCGTCTCTACAACCACAAATCATCACCATTATTCCTATCACGATACCATTTCGCGGGATTTTCGCGGATATAATGACGGATACGATTTAATTCGTTTTCGTTGCGGATAATGCGGTCGTGAAATCGTGGTTGCCACGCGAAATCGGGATTAATTTCGCGGGATTTTATGGTACAAATTCGTTTAAATTGATTTAATATCACGCCGATTGTTCCTGGTTTCCATTCGGGATGGTGGTTTGGGTTTCGTTTTGTGGTAGAGACGCCCAAATTGGGCGTCTCTACGGAAACGGCATCACGGTCAATCCACAATATCCCGTGAATATGGTTTGGCATCACCACCATTTCATCCAAACGGATAAACGGAAAATGTCGCGGGATTTCATCCCAATATTTTTGGGCAATTTTTCCTGTTTCGGATAATTCCATTGTTGTTGTGGATACGCCCAAATTGGGCGTATTTACGATATCCCCAAAAAAACATTCCCTGTTTTTTGTTACAATCGTGATAAAATACGCACCATTCTGCGAATAATCATATCCTTTTTTTCTGGCGGATTCGATGCGATATTTGTTTTGGTATTTTTTGGTCATTTTATATGTGTTCGTATTCAAATTTAATAAAAAACAACTGGTATTCAAAATTTTTCGTTTTTTGGAAATCCTTACGAAATTATAAAATGTAAAAAACGCCTTCTTCATTATAGGCAGATGCTGAATCAAGTTCAGCATGACGTTTGTAAAATGGAAATGAAACAAATTATAAATAAAATTTATTATTAATTATATAAAATATAAATATTTATAATTAAGTTGATTGTTTTTAATAGTGTTTAAATTGATTTTAAACAAAAAGATGGTACAAAACCATTATTAATTATTAAAAATTAAAAAAAACAGCTTTAAAATCAAAAAAAATTATTTTTTTAGGATATAAATCAGTGATGAGTAGTTGTTTTTTGCTTTTGCTTTAAAATTTGAGCGTAAACCTATCCAAAATGCTTTTATTGGATTTTTTCGTCCTGTTTTATTTTCTTCGCTTAAAAGTGATACATAAAATGCATCAAATTTCATAGGAAGTGTTTTTTCTAATTTTAGATTTATTTTTTGAAAAAGCATTTCTATACTTTTTGGTGAAAAATGCCAAAGGTGTCTTGGTACATCGTAAGCTGCCCAAAAACTTTTGTAATACTGTGCATCGTAACTTTTATGATTGGGTACGGCAATAATTAATCTTCCTGTGGGTTTTAATAGTTTTTTTAGTTGAACAATATATTCTTCTAAATTAGGGACGTGCTCTAAAACATGCCAAAGTGTAATGATATCAAATTGGTTTTCTTGGTTTAGTTTTAATAAATCATCTAATATAGTACTATTTAGTTTTTCTTCGGCTAGTTTTCGTGCATCTTGGTTTGGTTCTATAGCGGTAACCTGCCAATTATGGTTTTGGCAAACTTTTAGAAAATCTCCCGTGCCGCAACCTACATCTAAAATGGTTTTTGTTGGTGTATTAAAACTATTTATTAGTTTTAATTTATTTTTTAAAGTATATCTTTTTACGGTTTGGTATATTTTATCAAAAAGTGTTTTGTTAGCATCGGTATGCGAAATGTAGGTTTCACTTTTGTAATACGCTCCTAATTTTTCATTTGCAGGTCGGGGAGAGGTAATTAATAAATCACTTTTTTCGGTTCTAACTAATTGGAATTTTTTGTGAGAAACCATAAAATCTTCTACCTCCAAAAAAGGTTTTAAAGATTCTGTTGTTATGGGTGATTGTGTGATTTGTTCCATTAATTAATGCTTTTTAGCTTTCAAAGCTACTTATAAATTCGTTTAAATAAAAGAATAATTAATATAAATGTTTCACGTGGAACAAATATATTATCTGCCAAGATGCACCAAAATAACCGAAACATCGGAAGGAGAAACTCCAGAAATACGGCTTGCTTGCGAAATGGTTTTAGGTTGTATTTTGGTTAATTTTTGGCGTGCTTCTATAGAAATAGAGTTTAGTTTATTATAATCAAAATTATCGGGTATTTTTATATTTTCTAAACGGGTAAGTTTGTCGGCGCTATTTTTTTCTTTATTAATATATCCTGAATATTTTACATGGATTTCTGTTTGTTCTGCTATTGCATTATCTATATTATGCTTTTTCATAAATTCTGCTACTCCTGGGAAAAGTTTAATATCCTCAAAAGATAATTGAGGTCTCGCTGCGAGTTTAAACATTTTCATAGATTGCGAAATAGGAGAGGAGTTATATTTAGCCAAAATAGGATTTACCGCTTCAGGTTTTATACTCGTTTCTTCTAAAAACTTTACAAAAAGAGCTGTTTTAGCAATTTTGTTTTTAACCTTATCAAGACGTTCTTGAGAGGCTAAACCTAATTCATAAGCCATTGGTGTAAGTCTGATATCAGCATTATCTTGACGAAGTAAAATACGATATTCTGCACGTGAAGTAAACATACGATATGGCTCTTCTGTGCCTTTGGTTATTAAATCATCTATAAGAACACCAATATATGCTTCGTTACGTTTGAGTATAAATGGTGCTTTATCTTGTACTTTTAAAGCTGCGTTTATCCCTGCCATTAATCCTTGCGCTCCTGCTTCTTCATAACCAGTAGTTCCGTTTATTTGACCTGCAAAGTATAAATTATTTACTAGTTTTGTTTCTAAAGTATGTTTGAGTTGGGTAGGAGGGAAGTAATCATATTCTATAGCATAACCAAAACGCAAAAATTTTACTTTTTCAAAACCCGCGACTTGACGTAATGCTTTTGCTTGTACATCTTCGGGTAATGAAGTAGAAAAACCATTAACATAAACCTCGTTAGTTTCCCAACCTTCGGGTTCTATAAAAAGTTGATGTCTATCTTTTGTAGCAAAACGATCTATTTTATCTTCTATACTTGGGCAATATCTCGGTCCTATACTTTGTATTCGTCCTGTAAACATCGGTGAGCGATCAAAGCCTGTACGGAGTAAATCATGTACTTCTTGTGAAGTATGTGTAAGGTAACATGGTCGTTGTTTTTCTAATGGTTTTGTAGTATCAGAATAAGAAAATTTACTTGGGTTCTCATCACCTGGTTGAATAATCATTTTAGAAAAATCTAAAGAGCGGGCATCTACTCGTGGTGGTGTTCCTGTTTTCATTCTTCCTGCTTCAAAACCTTTTTTTACCAAATCTTCGGTAATTCCTACTGAAGCACTTTCACCAGAACGTCCTCCGCCAAATGTTTTTTCACCTATATGTATCTTACCATTTAAGAAAGTTCCTGCGGTAATAATAACTGTTTTTGAAAAAATCTCTACACCTAAAACTGTGCGTACTCCTATGATTTTATCTTCCTCAAAAAGCAATCCGTTTACAGCATCTTGGTACAAATCTAAATTATCTGTATTCTCTAAAGTAAGACGCCAAGCTTCTGCAAAACGCATTCTATCAGACTGCGCTCTTGGACTCCACATAGCAGGCCCTTTGGATTTATTAAGCATCTTAAATTGTATAGCTGTATTATCAGTTATAATGGCTGCTTGCCCTCCTAAAGCGTCAATCTCGCGAAGTATTTGTCCTTTAGCTATTCCTCCCATAGCAGGATTACAACTCATTTGTGCTATATTTTGCAAACTCATAGTTATAAGTAATGTCTGTGCACCAAGGTTTGCTGCTGCTGCTGCTGCTTCACTTCCTGCGTGCCCACCACCAACTACTATTACATCATACTTTTGAAAAATCATATTTTTTTATTGAATGTTCCACGTGGAACGATTACTTTTTTGTTCCACGTGGAACATTTATTCTGGGCGCAAAGATAGATAATAATCTTCTTTTTTACGCATCGTTTTTTGTTCGGCTTCTGTCTTGTCTTTATAACCACAATAATGTAAAATACCATGTATAATTACACGGTGTAATTCATCTTTAAATGAGTTAGAAAATTGCTTTGCGTTATCTTTTATTCTGTCTATGGAAAGGTGCATTTCTCCAGAAATAAGTTTACCTAAAGTATAATCAAAAGAGATAATATCTGTATAATAATCGTGTTGTAAAAATGCTTTATTTGTTTCTAATAATTCCTCATCAGAAACAAATAAATAACTTAATTCTCCCACTTTAAAACCTTCTTCTAGAATAGTTTTTTCTATCCAATCTGAAATATTTTTTTGGTCTTCTAATTCGAAACCTATAGTGCTTTCAAAACTAATCATCTGTTTTTTCTTTAAAATAATAATTTACTTTTTCTTTATAAAGTGGTTTTAATGGAAGTGGTTTTCGGTTTAATAATTCATCTTGTTCAAAATATTTTAAGATGTTTTTTATATTTGGAATATTTGTTTTATTAAACTCTTTTTGATTTGTTCGTGCTTCTCTTTTATCTTCTTCTCCTTGGGTAAAACTAGCGTTTTTTAGTTTTAATAATTCGTGTTTTAAGTTTTGCATTTTCTGTAATACTCCATTAGAAAAACCTTTATAGAGAAGTTCTTTTTCTATATCGTCCATGCGTTTTAGTAAACCATTATCAGGAATACCTTCTTGATTTATCAGCTCTTTTAATTGGTTTTTTAATTCTTGCTGTTGTTGGTATATTTTAAACATTTCGCCATCCATCTCATCGGAATCAGATTCGTTTTTTCCACCTTTTTTATTTCCTTTTTCACCATCTTTACCGTTCTTTCCGTTCTCACCATTTTTAGGTTTATTACCTTCTTTCCCTTCTTCGCCATCACTTGGTTTCTTACCTTGTTTTCCTTTTTCGCCTTGCTTCATTCCTTGTTTCATTTGCTCGGAAAGATCGCCTTGTTTTTTTATAATATCTTGTAGTTGCATTCCGCCTGGTTTACTACAAGAACCTTTACCCATTTTTGGTGGTGGCGGGTTCTGTGCTGCCTCTAACATTCTGCTTAATAAATAAGCTAAATCATTGGCATAAGTAATAGTGTATTGTTGGTTTACTTGTGCAGCATTTAATTGGTTTTCGGGTAGTTTTTCTAAAGTTTTTGTAATATTATAAGCGACATCTTCTAGCTTATCGGTTATTTTTTTAGAAATTTTAGGTTGGCGTAAAGCTAAAGCAAAAATACTATCGTCTATGTATTGAAAATAATTTTGTAGTTTATATTGCTCTTTTAAGTATTTAGCAAAAGACGGATGCTTATAATCTATGCTAGAAAACTTATTCATAACAGCTTCTTGGTCTAAAGAAAAGGTAACTAAATTTTCTAGTATTTGTTTTAAGGTTGCTATATCTTCTGGGTTCATTTCTTCGCCTGAACTTCCTCCTGAAGAAGCCATAGCTGCAGCCTTCATTTTTTGGCTCATCTGCTTCATTTTTTTAGCCGCTTTAGATTGACTTCCTTTTGCACTTTCACTTTTTTGCCCTTCACTTTGCTTAGCCTCCATATCCGTTTTAGCTTTTTGCATTTCTTTGTTTACTTCGGATGCTGCTTGCTTGGTGTTTGGTTTTTTTATAGGTTGTTTTAGTTCTTGATTTTTTTTGTCAAGTTCTTGAAGTTCCTTTTTTATCTTATCAAATTCTTTTTTTAAGGCTTCTTGTGCGGCAATATCCTTTTTGTTTTCTTTAGCTAATGCTTCTTGTTTTTTGGCAAGTTTATCTAACTTATCGGCTAACTGATTCATTTTTTCGTTAACGTAATAACGTTTTGTGAGTTCTAAAATCTGCTCTAAACTTCGCTCATCTTGTTTGTTCTTTTTACTAAGTTCTTCTATTTTTTTTATTAAATCTTCTTTCTTTAATTTGTCTGATAGTTTCTTTAATTCATCAAGAAGTTTTTCGCGTTTCTTGATTTCTTTTTCAGACATTTCTTTGATGCGTTCTTGTAGTGCTTTCTTAAAAGGATCGTCTTTTTTATTATTAAACTGGTCTAATTTTTTATCAAATGTTTTTGTCTTTTGTTTTAGTATTTTATCATATTGCTCTTGGCGTTTTATAAAATCATTCAAGCGTTTTTTATCTTTCCAAGTAAGTTCTTTTTTTTGTGCTAAATCAGTATTTAATTTCTCTAATTTTTGTTTTTGTATTGCCGCTTTTTGAACTGATTTTTCTAAAGATTTTATAGCTTCATTTTGATCTTCTAGCTGTTTTGCGTTTTTTTCTTCATTAGTAAGCTTTTTGTAGTTAAAAATAGTTGATTTTGTACTTTTAAAACCATTAACTACATCATTATCAAATACTTCAAAGTAATATTGATATTCTTTTCCTTGCTCTAATGATAAATTTCCTGGAAAAGTAAAAACAAACTGACTAAAAGTACTTTTGTTAATAACAAGTTGCTTTTTCTGTTTATTTGTTGCTTCTTCTGTTTTATAATAAACAATTTGTAATGTTTTTAATCCGTAATCATCCGCGGCGTTTCCTAAATAATATTTTACAGTATTATCAATACTATCAGTAGCTTGTTTTATGTGAATAGTTGGAAACTCATCTTTAATTACATTAACCCTATAATTTAGTTTTTCGTAATTTTTAACCGCTTTATTAGAAGAAGAAATAGTGTAATCTAAGCTATTTTTAATATTTTTTGATAAAGTAAAAATACTATCTTTTTTTAGAAAAGGCTTGGTATTTTTAGTTGTAGTAAAATGTATGCTGTCTGTATTACTAGCAAAAACTTGCCATTGTATTTTTGTGCCTTCTGGAACAGTAACGTTTCCTGTGTGTGCCAGTATTTCGTTTTTTTTATGTGTGTGTTTGGGGTAATAAAGTGCTAACTGTAATTTTTTAATCGTTGGTGTGGCTATTATTTCTAATTTATATTTTTTAGATTGAACACTATTGGCGGTAAAATAAAAAGCAGTCGCTGTATTTATGTTTGGAAACTCATATTCAAATAGTGAATCATTAATTCGTTTTAAAAAATAATGTTCGTTTTTATAATTAATTATAACTTCTTTTGGTAAATATTTACCCGAAACTTTTACTTGTATTTTCTTTTTACTGGTTGCCAAAACTTTTAAATCAGAAAGAACGGTGAAGTGAAACGGAGCTTCTTTTTCAAAAGATTCATTAAAATGTGTTACTCGTGTGTATGATTTTTTTAATTGATTTCCATTACCTGAAAAATAAATAAATAATAATAAGACTAAAGGTAATACTGCATATTTTAAATATTTAGTATTTTCTTTAAAATTAACTGCAAACTGAAAAGGTATCGGTTTTAATGCACGTGATTTCTGTTCAATACTTGCGAGTAATAAAGCTGATTTCTGTGAAAAATTATTTAATTGTAATAAGTTTAATAAACTATCATCAACTTCGTTTTTAAAGTGTTTTCCTATGATAGTAGCGGCATCAGTTTTTGTAATTCCTTTTTTTAATCCTAATAATTTAAAAACAGGAAAACCTATAAATCGTATCAGCAAAAACAATTCTACGCTTATAAAAAGCCAAAAAAGAACGCTACGTCCTAGTGATGATAACCATAAAAAATACTCTATAAAAAGTATAAAAAGAAAATATAAAAACCCAAAGGAGAAGAATAAAATCAACCCTTTTATTAACTCATTGGTGTAATACTTTTTTATAAAAGTATTCAGTTTTTGCTTTATATTTTCAAACGAATTATCCATAGTAATTTATAAAGGCTAAAGTAATTAATTTTTAACTAGTAAAATCAATAAATATAATTTTAGTAATTTAACAATTTAGCTACTATCTTTGCAAGTATAAAAAACATTAAAAAAATGACAAAAAATGTACGTGTGCGTTTTGCACCAAGTCCCACAGGACCATTACACATAGGAGGAGTAAGAACGGCTTTATATAATTACCTTTTTGCTAAAAAAAACAAGGGAACTTTTATCCTTAGAATAGAAGATACCGACCAAAATCGCTATGTGGCTAATGCAGAACAATACATTATTGATAGTTTAAAATGGTGCGGAATTCCTTTTGATGAAGGTGTAGGTGTTAATGAAAAATACGGCCCTTACCGTCAGTCTGAACGTAAAGAAATTTATAAAAAACACATCCAAATACTTCTTGATAATGGTTCGGCTTATTATGCTTTTGATACCGCAGAAGCCTTAGATGCACACCGTAAAGACCATGAAACGAAAGGAAAAACATTTATTTATAACCATCATAATAGATTAAAACTTAGTAATTCGTTAAGTTTATCAAAAGAAGAAGTTGCTAATAAACTAGCAAATGGCGATAAATATGTAGTACGTTTTAAAACACCAAGTGATGAAATATTGGTAATGCAAGACGAAATACGTGGTGAAATAAAAATAGATACAAAATTACTAGATGATAAAATATTATTCAAATCTGATGGAATGCCAACCTATCATTTGGCAAATATTGTAGATGATCATTTAATGGAAATATCGCACGTAATACGTGGCGAAGAGTGGTTACCTTCTATGGCATTACATATTTTATTATATCGTGCTTTTGGTTGGGAAGCACCAAAATTTGCTCACCTTCCGCTTATACTAAAACCTGTAGGAAAAGGAAAATTAAGCAAACGTGATGGTGCTAAACTTGGGTTTCCTGTATTTCCTATGGCTTATACCGATGAAAAAGCAAACGAAACCTATAGCGGTTACAAAGAAGATGGTTATTTTCCTGAAGCGTTTATCAATATGCTTGCTTTATTAGGATGGAATCCTGGAACAGAACAAGAACTTTTTAATCTAGAAGAATTAGTTCAATCTTTTGATTTAAAAAGAGTGAGTAAATCTGGAGCTAAATTTAATCCTGATAAAACCAAATGGTTTAACCAGCAATATATGCAACAAAAAGAAGCTCAAGAATTGGCTATACTTTTTGAAAAAGACTTAAAAACAAAAGCAATAGAAACTACGCAAGATTATATTATCCAAGTGATAAACTTAATAAAAGAACGTGCTACTTTTGTAAGTGATTTTTGGGAATTAGGTCATTTCTTTTTTGAAGCACCAAAAGAATATAATGCTAAACAAAGCAAAAAAGCTTGGAAAGAAAACACTAGTGAAATACTAGAAAAACTAATAGCTATATTAAAAGAAAATACTTCTTTTGATAAAGAAACCATAGAAACCAATGTAAAAAACTGGATAACGCAAGAAGAAATAGGTTTTGGTCGTGTGCTACAACCGTTTCGTTTGGCACTTGTAGGATCGCTACAAGGTCCTGATTTGTTTGAAATAGCAACAATGCTTGGTAAAGAAGAAACGATACAACGTTTAGAGAATTTTAAAACTGTAATGGAAGGATAGTTTTATCTTTTTATAAAAAAACAAAAAACTGGTAAATAGTATTTATCAGTTTTTTTTATGCTTGCTAATAATTACTAATACTACAGAAAATAACAAATACACTAAAGCCCAAAAGCATCCAAAAAAATGATTAATTAACAAGCTTTGCAATAAATAAAATAAAGGAAAAGCGGTTATTCCTAAAGCAAATTTAAAAGTTGATAAAAATTCTTTTTGTGCTATTTTGGGTTTTAGCCAATACCAAATAAGTAAAGGAAAAATGCTATTAATTTGCATTAAAAGATAAAATAAATTTGATTTTACTTTTTTTGATAAAGGTTTTTCTAATGTGTTTTCACTAATTTTTTTATTCGTTTCTTCTGGGTTTAAAAAGGCATCAATACTTATTTTATGATGAATAACATCATAATCAGTATCAGGAATGTGAACGGTAATAGCTTGTAAACTTTCAGTAACAGTTTGTATTAATAATTCTTTAGTTTTAGCTAAATCTGTAAATGAAACTAATTCATTAACACGAATAGGTTTACCATAAATAACATGAACCGAAGCACCAAAATGAATAGTATTGGTATAATTTAATCCCACAGGAATAATTAAAAATTCTTTATTAGGATTTGCTTGTAAATAATCAAACACTATTTGTGTAAAACCATAACGAAGTGGTCTTATCTGTCTTTTCATACTATGACTTCCTTCTGGAAATATTAATATGGTTTTATTTTTATTTAATAAACTTAAAACACGCGCAAAAACAGCTTTATTTTTCTTTTTTGAATCCACACCATCACGAACCCTATAAATAGCAATAGCGTGTATCTTATCAAGCAAATAAGCGCCTATTTTATGTTTAAAAGCTGCTGCTCTAGCGAGAAAATATAATGGTGTTTTTTGAGTAGTTCCTATAACCAAAGGATCTAACATTGCATTTTGATGATTAGCTACAAAAAGTATTGCTTTATCGTTTGGTATGGGTGTTTTGTAAGTAACTTTTATATCTTTATAAAAAAGATGTAAGGCTATTTTTATATAAAATTTAGTTAAATGATAAAGCATAATTTTAGTTCAATTTAGCTGCTATAAAAGCAGTAGTCCAAGCTGCCTGAAAGTTATAACCACCAGTAATTCCGTCTATATCTAGTACTTCGCCAGCAAAATATAGATTGGGTATTGCTTTGCTTTGCATCGTTTTAAAATCAATGTTTTCAAGCGAAACTCCGCCACAAGTTACAAATTCTTCTTTAAAAGTAGTTTTGCCACTTACCATATATACATCATTAGCTAATATATTAACTAACTGATTTACCCTTTTTTTACCTAATTCAGCCCAAATAATAGTTTTATCAAACTTTAGTTTTGCCAATAAATATTCCCAAAAACGTGTAGTAAAACCATAAGGTTTGTAGTTACTTATAAGTTTTTTAGGATGTGTATTTATTATATTTTGAATGGTGTTTTTTATAAGTTCAGTATTTTTTTCATTAGCCCAATTTACTTGTATCTTAAAGTTATAATCTTGCTCACTTAAATAACGAGCTCCAAAGGCAGAAATTTTTAAAATGGCAGGACCACTCATACCCCAATGCGTGATTAGTAAAGGACCTGAACTTTGAAATTTAGTTCCTTGAATACTTACCATTGCAGGGTTTACAACTATTCCCATAAGTTTGGTAATCGTTTCTTTAGGCATATTAAAAGTAAATAAAGAAGGTACAGGTGTTATTATTTGATGTCCTAATTCGGCTAACCAAAGTAATCCCTTTTCTTTGGGTGATCCTCCAGTAGTAACTATTACTTTATCAAAAATTAGTTGTTTATCAGCTAGTACTAAAGTTATTTTTCCATCAGTTAATGGTATTATTTTACTAACAGCATGTTTTAATTTTATAGTTATTTTTAAACGGTTTACTTCGTTTAAAAAACAATCAATTATAGTTTGCGAATCTTGTGAAACAGGAAATACACAGTTATCATCTTGCGTAAGTAGTGGTACACCACGAGATTCAAACCACTCAATAGTATCTTTATTAGAAAAATGACCAAAAGCTTTTTTGAGTTTATTAGCACCACGAGGATAAGCAGTAGCTAATTCTTTGATAGTAGTAGCACCATTGGTTACATTACATCTTCCGCCTCCAGAAACTTTTACTTTACTAAGTATTTTGCTTGTTTTTTCAAAAACAGTAACTCTCGCATCAGGATAATTTTCCTTAGCGGCAATCGCTGCAAAAAAACCAGCTGCTCCTCCTCCTATTATAGCTACATCCATAGTACAAAAGTAATTGAATTAATTACGATATACTATTTTTAAAATTTTTCTTCTAAAATACTTCTTATCAACAATTATTATATTATTTAATAAAAAAAGAAAAATTAAATTTAAAAATATAGTAGTATATATAGCTTGTGAATAGTTACTATAACTTTGTTTCTTATTTTTAGGATAGTTAATAGTTAACTATTAATCTATATTTAATTAACCTAAAATTAACATCATAAAAGAGTCATTATAAGTAGGTAAAGATACTTATTAACAATCGTTTTTTTAATATTAATAACTATTATTTTTAATAAAATAAATTCAAAATAATAGTTAATTACTGTTAATAACCTTTTCATTATTTGTAAGAAGAAAAAGCAAACTTTTTTTGTTTATCAATTAAAGTAATTTGTATTAAAAAACATATTGAAGTATCCAAAAAAAGTTTTAAAAAAAAACCTACACTTATTAACAGTAGTATTGACTAGTTGTTAACAGTGTTAAATAAAATTGTATCTTTCAGCCAAAATCTACTAAAATGAAAAAAGTATCTTTATTAATAATTACACTTACACTATTAGTTTCGTGTGGAAAAGTACAACAAAAATCAGCTAAAATGAAACAAAACCCTTTATTAATGACTTGGAATACGCCTTTTGGTGTTCCCCCTTTTGATAAAATAAAAAACACCGATTATCTTCCTGCGCTACAAGAAGCCATGAAACTGCATAATCAAGAAATAGAAGCAATTATCAATACTAAAGAAAAACCAACTTTTAAAAACACAATAGCAGCATTAGAACTTTCTGGCAAGCCTTTTTATAAAATTTCTAAAGTGTTTTTTGCACTAACCGCAGCAAATACAGATAGTGTTCTTAAAGCCACCGAAAAAAAAATAGTGCCTGCTATGACAGCACATCATGATGAGATACAACTTAATGAAAAATTATTTGAACGTATAAAAACGGTTTATGATCAAAAAGATAGTTTAGATTTAACCAAAGAAGATTTATTCTTACTAGAAGAAACCTACAAAAGTTATATCAAATCAGGTGTAAACCTTCAAGGAGAAGCTAAAACAAAACTAAAAGCTATTAATAAAGAATTAGCCGCTTTAAAAATAACTTTTGCAGCCAATTTATTAGCAGAAACCAATAATTTTGAAATTCATGTTACTGACCAAAAAGATTTAGGAAACCTTTCTGAAAGTTTAGTAGCATTAGCTGCAGCAGAAGCTAAAAAAAGAGGACATAAAACAGGTTGGTCTTTTACTTTACAAAGACCAAGTATCAATCCTTTTTTAGAAACATCACCAAACCGTGATTTTAGAGAAAAATTATTTCAAGCTTATGCAAACCGTGGCAATAATAATACTGAAAATGATAACAAAAAAATAGTAGCAAAAATAGCATCATTACGAGTAGATAAAGCGCATTTACTTGGCTTTAAAACATGGGCAGCTTATGTACTTACCGATAATATGGCTGCTAATGCAACCAATATTTACAAGTTATTAGACAAGCTGTGGAAACCCGCTTTGGCAATGGCAAAAAAAGACCGTGATGCTCTAGCTGAAATGATGCAAAAAGATGGTGTAAAAGGTACTTTTCGCGGATCAGATTGGCGTTATTATGTAGCCAAAACACGAGCAGAACGTTATAATTTTGATGATGCCGCTACAAAACCTTATTTTGAATTTACACACGTTCGTGATGGCGCTTTTAACTTAGCAAACAAACTGTTTGGACTTACTTTTCACGAACGAAAAGATATTCCAAAATGGCATAAAGACCAGCAAGTATTTGAAGTATTAGAAGCAGATGGAAAACATCTCGGAATTATTTATATGGATTTCTTTGCTCGTGAGAGCAAAAAAGGAGGCGCTTGGATGAATGAATTACGTGCGCAATCTAACGTAAACCAGTTTATAACACCAATAGTAACCAATAACTTTAATTTTCCTGCACCAACAGCAGGAAAACCATCATTATTAACCTTTAGAGAAGCGCAAACGGTCTTTCACGAATTTGGACATGCCTTGCACGGTTTACTTTCTCATGTAAAATACGAGCGGTTTTCAGGAACTAATGTACCACGTGATTTTGTAGAATTTCCTTCACAAGTTATGGAAAACTGGATGAGCGAACCCGAAGTATTAGCCACTTATGCCAAGCATTATAAAACAGGAGAAGTTATTCCTACTACTTTAATTACCAAAATGAATCAAGCAAATGCTTATGACGAGGGTTTTAGAACGGTAGAATATATGGCAGCAGCATACCTTGATATGAACTGGCACACGCTTACAGATTCAAAAGAACAAGCAGTTATTAGTTTTGAGCAAGATGCATTAAAAAATATGGGATTAATACCCGAAATACTACCAAGATATAGAAGTACCTATTTTTCACATATTTTTGCAGGCGGCTATTCTAGCGGTTATTATGCATATATGTGGGCAGAAGTTTTGGATGCAGATACCTTTAATGAGTTTAAAAAATC
>CAYPAK010000020.1:0-14421 GCA_964408665.1 uncultured Flavobacteriaceae bacterium
AAACCGCTTACTACGCACCGTAGATGGTATTTATAATGCAGCAATGAACTAATGCTAAATCCAATTTTAAAAACAAAGAGCGTATCATTATTTCCTCAGTAATAGTAAAAAAACACTTATTAAATAATGTCCAACTTACAAAATAAAAATTTCTATTCACAAATTGTTGATTTGTTACAATCAGCAAGACAACAGGTTTTACGTACTGTAAACAAAACTATGGTCATTACCTATTTTGAAATAGGTAGAATAATTATTGAAGAAGAACAAAACGGTAAAGAAAGAGCAGGTTATGGTAAGTCAATACTAAAAGAACTTTCAAAAGTGTTAACAAAAGAGTTTGGAAAAGGTTTTTCGGTTTATAACTTAGAACGTATGCGTAAATTTTACTTCATATATAAAGAAAGAAACATTGAAAATAACATTTCCGCATCACTGTTGCGGAAATCTAAAACTGAAATAGCTGAGACACTGTTTACTAAATTTGAATTGAGTTGGTCGCACTATTTAACCTTGATAAGAATAGATAATGAAGACGAACGTTTTTTTTATGAAATTGAATCTGCGAAAAATAATTGGAGTGTACGAGAGTTAAAAAGACAATACGACTCAGCACTCTACACAAGGCTTATGCTAAGTAGAAATAACGAAAAAATAAAAGAATTAGCTACAAAAGGGCAAATACTCGAAAAACCAAAAGATGCAATAAAAGATCCTTATGTTTTAGAATTTATTGGTTTGCCTGAAAATGCAGAATACTCCGAAAGTGATTTAGAACAAAAGTTAATTGATAAATTAGAACATTTTTTACTTGAATTAGGAACTGGTTTTACTTTTGTTGCAAGACAAAAAAGAATTTCTTTTGATGACAAACACTTTAGAATAGATTTAGTTTTTTACAACCGAATACTAAAAAGTTTTGTGTTAATTGACTTGAAAATAGGAGAATTAAAACATCAAGATATTGGACAGATGCAAATGTATGTGAATTATTACGACAGAAAAATTCGTTTAAAAGACGAAAATAAAACTATCGGAATAATTCTTTGTCAAAATAAAAGTGAATCTGTTGTTGAATTTACTTTACCCGAAAATAACGAGCAGATATTTGCAAGTAGATACAAAACAGTTTTGCCAAGTAAAAAAGAATTGAAATTATTATTAAAACAAAAACAATAGTTGGGCTATTAAAAACAAACAGCATAATGGAGAAAATAGCTAAAATATAATAGTATAAAATGAACTAATGCAAATCACCCTAAAACATATAAAACCCTGTTACATGGAGGCTTCTGATGTGGCAAATTCGGAAATTTACCTACAAGAAAAGGTGCTTTTTGAAAGTGGAAAAAAGTATTTAATCAAAGCCAATTCTGGACAAGGAAAATCATCATTACTCAACTTTATTTATGGCTTAAACACTGCTTTTGAAGGCGAAATAAGTTATGGCAAAACAAGCAATTACACCACAAGAAGCCAGCAAAAAATAAGCTATGTTTTTCAAGATTTCAAGCTCTTTGAGCAACTAACCGTTTGGGAAAATATACTACTCAAAAATGAATTAACCAATCACAAAACAGCAACAGAAATAGCACAATTACTAGAAAAAGTAGGTTTATTAGCCAAAAAAGATACACTTTTAGCCAAATTATCCTTAGGGCAGCGCCAGCGTGTAGCCATAATCAGAGCCTTATGCCAACCTTTTGAGTGGTTATTGCTAGACGAGCCTTTTAGCCATTTGGACGAAACAAACATCACGATACTAACCCAGTTAATCACTACGGAGTTAGCACAAAAACAAGCAGGCATGTTGCTCACCTCATTAGGAAGTGATTATTTGTTTGATTATGATAAAATAATACACTTATAATGCTACTAGAAAAACTTCAAAAAAAGACGTTGATTCCTACTCAATTACTGGCTTATGTACTTGCCCTTTTTGTAGGAACAGTATTATTATTCAGTCTCTTACAATTTTATATAGACATCAAACCAATACTACGAACAGAATCTAGTGTTTTTGATGAAACTACGGCAGTTATTAACAAGCACGTTTCCTTGTTTAAAACCACCGACAAATCCAAACTATATTTTACCAAAAAAGAACTTGACCGACTCAAAAAACAGCCATTTATAAAAGATTTAGCCGTTTTTAACTATGCACGTTTTGAGATTAAAGCCTTTACCGATGGAGACGGAAATATCCCAGAGTTTTCTACTGATTTGTTTTTTGAAAGCATCCCAGACAATTATATAACAGCAAAAAACAACAACTGGCATTGGCAAGAAAAAGACAGTTTAATACCTATTATTATTCCAGAAAGCTACCTAAAACTGTATAATTTTGGCTTTGCCGAAAGCCAAGGTCTACCTGTTTTTTCTAAAAACACCATTCAAGATTTTACCTTTAAAATTCGTTTAATAGGACGAGGAAAAACACAAGTATTTAAAGGAAAAATCATTGGTTTTTCTAGCAAAATAAACTCTATATTAGTCCCTAATAATTTTTTAAACTGGGCAAACAAAACCTTTGGCAAAAAGCAAAAACAAGCAGTAAGTCGTGTTTTATTAGCCTTTACAGACCCTTCAGACGAACGTATTATTTCGTTTTTTAACGAGCATAATTACACCATTAGCAACGAAAAACTTGCTTTAGGAAAAATGACTTTTTTCTTTAAATCAGCCTTAGTATTTGTGTTTTTCGTGGCTTTAATAATTCTGTTATTAGCATTAGGATTTGTAGTATTAAGCATAAAATTAATGCTTCAAAAAAACAAAAAAACCTTACAAAACTTACACAGTATTGGGTTTAGTATCAAGAAATTAAGTTTCTATTACCAAAAAGTAATTTTAGCCCTTACGGTATTTACGTTGCTTTTAGCTGCATTAGTTGCGAGCTATTTACGTCATTTTTACATCATTCGTTTAGAAGAATTATTTGATTATGACACGCCACAATCGTATATTTTTATAGGATTTTGCTTGTTTTTAATAATTTTACTACCCTATTATTATTTCACCATTCAAAAGAAAATACGTTTAAGTACCACTAGTTAGGGCGTTACCCAAGGGTCGGGCTTTCGGCAGTCGCTTTCTTGCGCTGCTAAGCGCAAAAAGAGCTCCAACAAAGCCTCAATCCCTAACGCAAAATACGTTTTTAGATTAATTTAAAGCTCTGTAATACCCAATTCTAATACCGCAATTGGTTTATTACTTAAACTACTAAGTTCTTGGTAAGCAGGAGTTAATATATCTCTAAACGTTTCATAATCTTCATTAGCTTCTTGTGGTCCATAGACACTTACTCCAAGCCAATCAATATAATTATCTCCAGGGTAATAATTAGCAATAGTATTCCAGTTATTTACAGGCTCACTAGAAGCATTGACATGAAAAAACCACGTAATATTTGTAGCACCATTAGCATTACAAATATCAATAACATGACGGTAAGCATCTCTAAAACGCTCAGGGCCATCAGCAAGATTAGGGTCTCCATAAGCCGTATTGTCAGCACCGTTATACAAGCCACTCCAAGGAAACCAATCACCATTTATTTCTGTACCAAACTCTGCGAGTAAAGGTATGTTAGTTGAAGCCGCTGCTGCTGCCCAAGCATTTAATTCCGCATCAAAATTACCATTTATAATATTAGCTAAACTATAATTAGGGTCTATAGCACCTTCATCAAAATTGGTACGTGGCATTATACGTATAAAAGGCACTTTTCCTGCATTTGAAATGGTATTAACTGCCGCAGTAGGAAACTGAATGTTAGTATACCAATTATTAGAAAAATAAGCCCAAACAATTGGTTTTCCTGCTAGTGACTCAAAATCAGTAATTGCCGTTGTGCTAACTACGTCTTCTGTACCACCAAAATCAGGATAAGCACTGTGATAAATACCTTGGTTGGGTGCTTGGAGTTTGTTATTAGCAAAAACAGGAGTAGTTACAAATATTGGGTTTGCTATCTTGTTTTGGTATGTTAAAAGACTTTCTGGAGAAGAATCTATGCGTAACTGTGAGTTATCAAAGTTCTCGTGCCACCAAGCGATAGCTTTTATATTAGGGTACTCATTCTGTGACAAACTAAACAAAGCATCACTTATCCATATAGACTTTGTGGGTTCTGTGTTATAATCGTCTCCATTATCACATGTCGTGGCAGAAAGTAATGTAAGTAGTAAAAATAATTTCAGTATTTTCATAGTTATATATTTTTTATTGATGTGCAGGTTTTAGTAAATCTACTACTGTTTTTACAGGGTTAAAAGTAGCAATAGGCACTTCAACAAAAACAGTGTGCCAAGCAGCCATAGCACCATTCCAAAGCCCAGGAAGCTCTAAGGCTTGTATGGGGTCTCCTGCTATTGTTTTTTGTGATATAAAAGCGGTGTCTTTGGCTACAAATTCAAAAAGGTTAAAGCTTTTCCCCTTATGGTCTTTTGTGCTACAAACTAAATCTACAGGATTAAAATGAGTTGATTTTTCTAAAATTTCTTTCTGAGCATCATCTAGGCAATCTATTTGTGAACTTTCTACTATTTGTAGCGAGATGCGGTCTTTTCCTGCTACCCAAAAAGGACCTCCTCCTGGCGCCCCCTCGTTTTTTACCATACCGCAAACACGTAACGGTCTGTTGAGGTATTGTATAAGTTCTTTTGTTTTTTTGTCTTCGGTATAAGTGTCAAAATCACTAGGAATAATAAAATTTAATTCTTCGCTTAATAAAGCTAAACAACGCGTTTCAAGTTCTGTATCAATCGCACTATTTTCTAGCTTTGTTATTAATTCAAACACTTGATTACGAAGTGATAATAATTTTCCTGCTAATGCTTTTTTATAAACTGCTGCATCTGGGTAAAAGGTGGTTTTCGCAACATTATCTATGTTTCTAATAAATATAACATCTGCTTCTTGTTCATTAAGATTGCTTAACAAAGCACCATGTCCTGCTGGTCTAAAGACTATTTTACCAGCTTTATCGCGTATCGGTTGGTTTTGATAATCTACCGCAATGGTATCCGTATTAGTGTGTTGATATGAAAAATAAACGCGTAAATTTTCATTATGTTTAGGAACAACACGATACGAAACACGTTTAAATGCTTTAGTTGCATTTTCGGCTATTGTAAAATGTACTTTGGTTAAAGATTCTTTGCCAGTAGCATACGAAAGTCCTGCTACGAGTTGTTCTTCAAAAGCAGTGCGTATGTTTTTATATTTATGAAAAGGCACCAAACCCTTAGGCAATTTGCTGTAATTTGACAATATGGTTTTTATATAAGCTACTTTAGCCGTTTCGCTATCAATATTTTGAACATTGAGTTCATCATTAAAAGCAAATTTAGTATAATTATCTAGTAGTCTTTTTACTTCTTTATGTTCTTGAATGGCTTTATCAAAACCAAACTCATTAACCGTTTCTAAAAAAGTAAATAAGTCTTTAAACATACGAGTTGCTGCTCCAGAAGCAGGCACAAATTTAAGTATTTCTAATTCTTTTTGTTGGTTTTCGTAATACGATGCAAAATGGAGTAATTCTTCATTAGA
Source organism: uncultured Flavobacteriaceae bacterium (assembly GCA_964408665.1). Lineage (GTDB taxonomy): Bacteria > Bacteroidota > Bacteroidia > Flavobacteriales > Flavobacteriaceae > JALSVQ01. Next base: position 5,557 of record CAYPAK010000020.1, read on the forward strand.
AAAAGGGATAATACCATCGTCTATTGTAGCAGGTTTTTGGAGTTTACTAAAAGGTGTTCCATTTTTAAACAGCTCTATCTGTTCATTTACTTGCCAAACAGAAATACCCTTTTCACGAAATTGTTTTAGATCCGTTTTACTGTATTGTTTACGTATTTCTTTAAGTTTTTCTAATGCATTTACCGCTGTTTTTAGGCGCGTGTGTTTATCGCCTTTTAGTAGTATATAAGGTCTATTATATTTATCTAATGTTTCTTTAAAAGCATTAAACATTTCGAGCCGCATGCCTGGTCTGTCTCGCAAATCATCTTCTTCCCAAGGGACATCAATATAGGTTAAAAAGTATAAATCGTAAGTGTTTTTTAAAGCGTGTTTCTCTAGATTATTATCTACAAATCCGCCATAATACGTTTCAGAATATACTTTAGTTTCTAGTATATCGGTGTCACAAATAAGTATTTCATTAGCTTTTTTCGCTAAATCATTTTCTAGTGCCATTTGCCCAATAGCAATAGGCAAAAGGTCAGCGTGTTCACAGGTTTTACGCTCATTATTCCATTTATCTTGGAGATAATTACGTGCAAATTCTGGTGCCCAAACCGTGTGATAATGGCGTGCTAGTTGATTTGATATAGTCGTTTTTCCAGTAGATTCTGGTCCAAAAATAACTACTTTTATAATATCTGATTCGTGTTGTCCAAGGAGTTTTTCCATGCTTTATATCCGTAAAATGCTAAGATTAAGAAAATAAGGTATTGTATACCTGTAAAACCAAGCCCTTTGATAAAGTAAAGCGGTATAGAAACCATATTTACTGCTATCCAAAAAGTCCAGTTTTCTAATTTTTTATTGGCCATAAGCCACATTGCTGCAAAAGCTGCTGCGGTGGTAAATGTATCTAAATAAGGTGTTACTTCTTTTATTTGTGCTAAGTTGCCACTAAAAAGATTGTCAAAAACAAAATGTATTGTCTGCGAAAAACTACGATTTGTAGGCATTACATCATAGTAACGATATACAAAAAGCACAAAAATAGCGGTAAAAATAAAAATACCTAAGGTGTATAACCAGTCTTTTTTAGTTGCTTTGGTGATGTGTATTACGTCATTATCACCTTGTATTCTTGTCCAAATGTACCAACCGTAAATACTCATTACCGTATAATAAATATTGATAATTAAATCTCCATACAAACCCCATTGCGAAAGTAAATATACATAAATAGCGGTGCTAATAATCCCAACAGGATAAACCAAAACACTTTCTTTTTTAGCATAAAACACCGAAGCTATACCAAAGCTCATCGCTATTATTTCTAAAATAATATTTAGCGTAGTTGCGTCTTTATAGGGCGTAATAAAAAAATCAATCAATTCATTCATAGGTCAAAAATACGGTTTATTTTGGTATTTAGGCTTGATTATAGTTAAATACTAATACTGTTTTAAGCTAACGAACGTTAAATCAGTTAAGTATATTTTTTTGTAACAATATCAATCCAAACTTGCTTTTATACGCTCATTAAGCGCTTTAATTCGTGCTTTATGTGCTTCTTTTTTTGCTTTTACCTTCGCTTGCTTTCGTTTTAAGAGCTTGGTGTGTTTCGCTTTGTTTACCGTGTTTTTTGCTTTACCTTTTTTAGCCATTAGATTATTTAATTAGGACTAATAAAATTCAAATTTAAAAAAATTTAGCCACAAAAGATATTATTTTTACAATCTTTAGCTATATCTTTGCCTAAGAATAAAAAGGGGTGCCATTTGTGCTGAGATTATACCCATAGAACCTGAACAGGTAATGCTGTTAAGGGAACTTACGTTAATGCGAAAGCATAATTACGTCCTTTTTTATTATTTTATAAACTCAAAATAATAAAAAATGAAAAAAATACTAGCAGCAGCTATACTATTTATTAACCTTACTGTTTTAGCACAAACTGCCACCTTATCTGGTGTGGTTTCCGATGAATTAGGCACTTTGACAAACGTACAAGTACATACTGCAAACGAGCAAACTTTTACCAATGCAAAAGGTGAATACCAGTTTTTACTTAGTAAAGGAACACATCAACTTGTTTTTAATTATGCAGGAAAAAGCATTACTAAAACCGTAGTTTTAACAGCAGATAAAGTGCTTAATATATCGTTTTCTAGCACTGTTTTGGAGGGTGTTATATTAGCAAGTAATCGTGTGAAGGCTACAGATCCTTTTACGCAAAAAACAATCCATCAAAAAGCATTAGAAAAACAAAATTTAGGACAAGATATTCCTGTTTTATTAAATGGTTTAACCAATGTAGTTACTACTTCAGATGCAGGCGCAGGCGTGGGTTACACTGGGATACGCGTACGTGGTTCTGACGCTACACGTGTTAATGTAACCATAAACGGTATTCCGCTTAATGACAGTGAATCTCAAGGAACTTATTGGGTAGATTTACCAGATTTTGCAAGTAACACTTCAAGTATTCAGTTGCAACGAGGTGTAGGAACTTCTACCAATGGAGCAGGTGCTTTTGGGGCAAGTCTAAACCTAGCAACAAGTACTGCCAAAGAAAAAGCAAGTACTAGTTTGGCGCTTAGTGCAGGTTCTTTTAACACACAGAAATATACCTTAAAAATGAGTACAGGGAATATCGGTAATTTTAATTTTTCAGGACGTTTATCTAAAATTGTTTCCGATGGTTATATAGACCGTGCTTCATCAGACTTAAAATCGTACTTTTTTACAGGAAATTACCTAAGTAATACCAAGAAAACACGCATACAAGCCATTGCTTTTGGAGGGCACGAAAAAACCTACCAATCGTGGAATGGTAATGATGGTGCTACTATGGCAAATGACCGTACTTTTAATTCTGCTGGTGCTATTTATGACGCAAATTGGAATGTAACGGGTTATTATGATAACGAAGTAGATGATTATACACAAAACCATTATCAGTTACATATTATACAAACATTTGCTACTGATTTATCGGCTAAATTAGCTTTGCATTACACCAAAGGATACGGTTTTTATGAACAATATAAGCAAGATCGTGATTTTGCAGATTACGGACTTACTCCTTACACCGTTGGAGGTGTTACTGTAGATACAACCGATTTAATTCGCCAAAAATGGTTGGATAACGATTTTTATGGATTTACCTCAGCAGTGCTTTATAAAGATTTTAAATTTGGATTGGATTATAATGTGTATTCAGGTGACCATTATGGTAAAGTTATTTGGGCTCGTAATGCAGCAAATAGTGAAATAAGACATCGTTATTATGATAATAATGGCTTAAAAAAAGACTTTAATAGTTATATAAAATATGAAACAGCATTTAATGAAAAACTAAAAGGTTTTATAGACTTACAAGCGCGTTTTGTTGCTTATAAAACAACTAATTTTGCAAGTCCAACAGATGTTGATGTAAAACATCAGTTTTTTAACCCAAAAATAGGTTTTGTATATGGTGATAATACGGTTAATTATTACGTTTCTTACGCTAAAGCTCACAAAGAACCTAATAGAAGTGACTATGAATGGGCAGCTGTAACGCCGCAAGCAGAAAGCCTTGATGATATAGAACTAGGTTACCGCCTAAATCACAAAAAAACAGGTTTTAACGCTACATTTTATAGTATGTTTTATAAAAACCAATTGGTGCTTACAGGAGAATTGGACGGTGTAGGAAATTTTATTAGAAAAAACACTGGAAAAAGCCAACGAATAGGTTTAGAATTAGATGCGCGTTTTCAGCTAAATGATAAATGGCAAGTATTACCAAATATTAGTTTTAGTAGTAATAAAAACAACGATTACACCATTGATAATGCAGGAACACTTGAAAATCTTGGTGATAAAACAATTAGTTATTCACCAAGTATAGTTGCAGGAAATATACTGAGTTACATGCCTAATAATCATTTAGAAATTCGTTTACTTTCTAAATATGTAGGAAAACAATATTTAAATAATGAAAACACTGACGAAGCTGTTTTAGACGCTTATTTTGTGAATGATTTTAATATTTCGTACCAGAAAAACATTAATAAAGGCATCAAAAGTATCCGTTTTAATGCTTTGGTAAATAATGTTTTTAACACACAATACGAATCTAATGGCTATATGTGGGGAACTACGGCTTATTATTACCCACAAGCAGGGATTAATTTCTTAGTAGGAACTACTATTTCGTTTTAAAAACACAGAAATATTAAAATTTAAATTAAACAAAAAAGCAGCTATATTTTAAAATATAGCTGCTTTTTTGTTTTTGTATTAAATGTATTAGCTTAATAATGCATCTAAACCTTCTTTGTACACAGAAGCAGGCGCAACACCAACTTGTCTTCCTACTACTTCGCCGTTTTGAAACATCAAAACTGTTGGGATATTACGTACACCAAACTGTGCCGCATATTTTTGATTTTGGTCAACATCAAGTTTACCTATTACAGCTTTACCTTCGTATTCTTTAGCTAATTCTACTACTATTGGAGCTAGCATTCTACAAGGACCGCACCAAGCTGCCCAAAAATCTACCATTACTGGTTTATCTGATTTTAATACTAATTCTTCAAAATTATCATCGTTAAATTCTAATGCCATATCTATTTTCTTTAATTATTTTTTTATAAATTATAAGCAAATATAATTATTTATTTTTGCCTTTTGGTTTTTTGTTTATCAATTTTATTTATCACACTATAAAGAACTTCCTGTTACTAAGTAGTATTTTGTATTGTTTCCTTACAAATTATCGCTAGCAAACCACTCTGCATGCGAAGTGCCTGTTTCTTGGAGTTTTAACGCAAAAAGTTTTATAGTATTAGGTATTTTAGCTTGTATTTTTTTAGCAAAATCTATAAGCATCATTTCGCTTGTGGGTTGGTAATCTACTAATATTACACGATGTTCTCTTGCTATTAGTTCATTAGCTAACTCAAGATGTGGCGTATTTTTATTTAAAATAATAGCGTGGTCAAAAGGATCTACTATTTCGTCTTTTACTATTTTTTTTAAGTCACCAAAATCTATTACCATACCATATTTTACGTGGTTTTTGTCTAATAGTGGTGTTCCTATTACCGTTACTGATAGTTCATAAGAATGCCCATGAACATTTTTACATTTACCATCATAACCATATAATGCATGACCCGTTTCAAAGTTAAATTTTTTGGTAATTCGTATTTGCTGCTTCATGTTATTTCTCAGGGTTTTGACTGTTTTTTGCCGAACGATACATAAAATATGCTACTACAATAAGCAGTATATATGGTAAATAACTCCCTATAAGGTGTGCTATTTGATAGCTTTTAGGTGCATTATCTAGCTTTTCTTGCATCGCTTTTTCGCTAAGACCATTTTGTAATAAAAAAACAATTAATTGGTTCATCTTTTATTGAAATAAATTATTAGACAAAGGTAAGGTTTTTAATGAAATAAAAACATGAAAAATAACGTTAACAGAATATATACTATATTTGTAAAAAAGAAAAACATGAAAAATTTTTACGTATCCCTTATTTTAATAATAATTTCATCTACTTATGCACAGCAAGCAAGTGTTTTTGAAAGTATTGTAAAAGCAGAACAGCGTGCAGGATCTGCTAGAATGGCAATGGCTCGTAATGCTAATACAGGAAACTATGACCTCAAATATCATCGTTTGGAATGGACAGTAGATCCTAATATAACGCCTGCAACTATTTCTGGAGCTATTACTTCCTATTTTGAAGCAAAAGAAAACTTAACTACCGTAACTTTTGATATGGCAGACAACCTTAATGTGATTAGTGTAAAACAACGAGGTTCTAATCTATCATATACGCATAACGCAGGGAGTAATGAGCTTGTTGTTAACTTAGCAAGCACTCAAAATACAGGTGTTTTAGATTCGCTAACAGTTACTTATAGTGGTAATCCTACTAGCAATGGTTTTGGCTCTTATGAGGTAACTACACATAATGGAAATCATCCGATACTTTGGACACTTTCTGAACCTTATGGCGCAATGGGATGGTGGCCTTGTAAGCAAGATCTTAATGATAAAATAGATTCTATAGACGTGTTTATTACGCACCCAACAAGTCATCCTATTTCTTTAACCAACACCATTAATTACAAAGCAGCATCCAATGGACTTTTACAAAGCGAAACGGTTTCAGGTTCTAATACCATAACACATTGGAAACATAAATATCCAATTCCTGCTTACCTTATAGCAATGGCAGTTACCGATTATAGTGTCTATACAGACCATGTAGCAAATGGTAATTTTGATGTAGTAAACTACGTATATCCCGAAAATTTAGCAACTGCACAAACGCAAACTCCAGCTACGGTAGATTTAATAAACCTTTACGGTTCGTTGTTTGAAATGTATCCTTATGCTAATGAAAAATACGGTCATGCTCAGTTTGGTTGGGGCGGTGGTATGGAACATACTACAATGACATTTATGGTTAGTTTTAATCGTGATTTAATAGCTCATGAGCTAGCTCACCAATGGTTTGGAGATAAAGTAACTTGTGGCTCTTGGCGAGATATATGGCTTAACGAAGGTTTTGCCACATTTCTTACAGGACTTTCTAAAGAGCACTTAGATGGTGTTGGTGCATATAAATCTTGGCGACAACTTAAAGTAAACAGCATTACAAGCAGCCCCAATGGAAGCGTGTATGTTCCTGCGGCAGATACTACAAGTGTTTGGCGTGTTTTTAGTAGTAGATTGAGCTATAATAAAGGGTCAATGGTATTACATATGCTACGTTGGAAACTAGGTGATAATGACTTTTTTCAAGGAGTAAAAAACTATTTGGCTGATACTAATTTAGCTTATGGATATGCTAAAACACCCGATTTTAAAGCGCATCTTGAAGCACAATCAGGTTTAAATCTTACCGATTTTTTTAATGATTGGATTTATGGCGAAGGCTATCCTTCTTATACCGTAAATTGGCAAAGTCTTTCGGGAGGAACACAGGTTCAACTGCAAATTAACCAAACACAATCTGACCCAAGTGTTGCTTATTTTGAAATGCCTTTGGAGCTAGAACTTCAAGGGGCAAATGGTGCATCGCAACTTGTACGTGTGGAACACACTAGTGAAGGACAAACCTTTTTATTGAATACTAGTTTTGAAGTTACTAACGTTATTTTTGACCCCAATACGCAAATCATTTCTAAAAATAATCAAACGGTATTAGCAACTCGTGATATTGTTTTAGATAATTCATTAATCCAAGTATATCCTAATCCAGCTAAAGATAAAATTACTATTGATTTATCTAACGCATTAACTGTTCAAGAAATAGCGATATATAATGCTTTAGGTCAAGTGATTTATACGGCTAATACATTAACTGATTTTATTGATATCAGTGCTTTTTCAAAAGGGACTTATCTATTAAAAGTAAAAACAAATCAAGGTGTTTTTACTAAAAAGCTGTTAAAACAATAATAAATAGCCTTTATAATCATTAAAATTAGTATTTTCGCCTTTCATTTGATACAAAATTATGACTGAAATAATAATAAAAGCAGCTCAATTCTTTTTGAGCTTGTCAATACTGATAGTTTTACACGAATTAGGGCATTTTATCCCTGCAAAATTATTTAAAACACGCGTAGAGAAATTTTATCTATTTTTTGACCCTTATTTTTCGTTATTCAAAAAGAAAATAGGCGGAACCGAATATGGTATCGGTTGGTTGCCTCTTGGTGGTTATGTAAAAATAGCAGGTATGATAGATGAGAGTATGGACACCGAGCAAATGCAAGGCGAACCACAACCTTGGGAATTTCGTTCTAAACCAGCTTGGCAGCGTTTGATTATAATGCTTGGAGGTGTTACCGTAAACATACTGCTTGCTATATTTATTTATGCAATGATTTTTAATCATTATGGAGAAGAATACCTTCCTGTAGAAAACATGAAATATGGTGTTGCTGTAGATAGCTTAGGGCAAGAACTTGGCTTTAAAACAGGAGATAAAATACTAACAATAGATGGCGAAAAACCTAAAGCATTTAGTGATATTTTCTACAAAGTATTAGTTGGTAAAGAAGTAACAGTAGATAGACAAGGTACTACCGTAAAAATACCTGTTACTGCCGAAGGGGTTAAAGCAATAATAAGCAAAAAATCACACTTTTTCTCTCCAAGAATACCATATAGTGTTGGCGAAATAGCAGCTGATTTTCCTGCTGCGAAATCAACACTAAAAAAAGGTGATAAGTTAGTGGGAATTAACGGTAAAAAGCTTACATTTTTAGACGAATACATTACGGAATTACCTAAGCATAAAAACGAAGCAATTACATTAAATGTATCTCGTGATGGACAACAACTAACAGTACCGATACAACTTGATTCGCGTGGAAAAATAGGTGTTAGACCTGGAGGAGGACTAAAGGATTACTATGATATAGCTACTAAAGAATATGGTTTTTTTGAGTCTTTTGGTAGAGGAACAAAAGAAGCAGGAAATAAACTATCAGGGTATATTAAACAATTTAGACTGTTATTTAATACCGATACAGGCGCATACAAAGAAATGGGTGGTTTCCTAGCAATAGGAAAACAGTTTTCTCCTACTTGGGATTGGTACCGTTTTTGGAACTTTACCGCATTCTTGTCTATTATGCTTGCATTTGTAAACATACTTCCTATTCCAGCACTAGATGGAGGTCATGCTTTATTCACTATTTTTGAAATGATAACAGGACGTAAACCAAGCGAAAAGTTTTTAGAAAAAGCACAAATGGTAGGTTTTATTATACTACTGAGTTTGATACTTTTTGTAAATGGTAATGATATCTATAAACTCATTATTAGTAAATTTTAACACTTTTTATTTTAAGGTATTT
>CAYPAK010000021.1:0-7056 GCA_964408665.1 uncultured Flavobacteriaceae bacterium
CAACATTAATTTACGATATTATAGAACATCCCTATTTTCAGCGATTAAGACGTATCTCACAGATGGGCTTGTCTTATTTGGTCTATCCTGGGGCACATCATACGCGTTTTCATCATGCTTTAGGCGCTATGTTTTTAATGCAAAAAGCTATACATGTTTTAAATGCAAAAGGAGTAGCAATCACTACAGCGGAAGAGGAAGCGGTGCTTATTGCTATTTTGCTACATGATATTGGTCACGGACCTTTTTCGCACGCACTCGAACATGCCATAGTTTCAGGAGTTTCTCACGAAGAAATATCCTTGTTATTTATGGAAGATATAAACACTCATTTTGAAGGGAAATTAACGCTTGCTATTAGGTTATTCAAAGGAGAGTATGAAAAAGAATTTTTGCACGAATTGATATCCAGCCAGCTCGATATGGATAGAATGGATTACTTAAAAAGAGATAGTTTTTACACAGGAGTTGTAGAGGGAAATGTAAATTCAGAACGCTTGATAAGTATGATAAATGTTAAAAACAATCATATTGTTGTAGAAGAAAAAGGGATATATTCTGTAGAGAAATTTTTAATGGCAAGACGCCTGATGTATTGGCAAGTATATTTGCATAAAACAGGTTTGGTAGCCGAGCGTTTATTAGTAAAAACATTACAAAGAGCCAAAGAACTTAGTGTTGCTGGTGAAGATTTAGCTGTTACTGAAGGATTTCAGTTTTTCCTTAAAAATGAAGTAGATTTAAAACATTTTGATGCTGATGCATTAGCAACTTTTGCTAGTTTGGATGATTATGACATTATCAGTGCTATTAAACAATGGACGCATCATAATGATTTTGTTTTGGCGTATTTGAGTAATGCTATTATCCATCGAAAATTACCAAAAATACAATTACACAAAAATGCTTTTGATGAACAAAAGATACTAAAATTAAAAGAAAAAATATTAAAAGATTTTCCAGTTAAAGCTAATGAACTCCATTATTTAATTGATACAGGAGTAGTTTATAACCAAGTGTATAGCAAGACAGATAGTCCGATATTTATATACCATAAAAATGGTGAAATACAGAATTTATCCGAAAGCTCAGAACAGCTTAATTTTGATAGTTTACACTACAATAATAAGAAGTTTTACCTGTTTTATCCTAAAGATTTATAGTGTTTAATAAATATTTATAAAAAACGAAGTGCTTTATTGCATTTATTTTTTATATTTTTGCAGTTATATGAAATTTACAGCACGTAAAATAGCCGAAGTATTAGAAGGCGTAGTTGATGGTAATCCTGAAGTGGAAGCTAACGAATTAGCAAAAATTGAAGAAGGAAAAGTAGGTTCACTTACTTTCTTGTCAAAACCTGAATATGAGGTGTTTATTTATAAAACAGCAGCTTCTATTGTTATCGTAGATGCTGATTTTAAGCCTAAAGAAAAACTAAAAAGCACACTTATACGTGTAGCTAGTGCAAGAGAAGCTTTTGCTAAGTTACTTACATTTTATGATGCTGCAAAACAACATAAAACTGGTATAGAGCAACCTAGTTTTGTAGCTAAATCGTCCAAAGTTGGTGCTAATCCCTATATTGCAGCCTTTGCTTACATTGGCGAAAATGTAACAATAGGAAATAATGTAAAAATTTATCCGCAAGTATATATTGGCGATAATGTAACGATAGGTGATAATTGTACTTTTTATTCAGGAGTGAAAATATACTCAGAAACGGTTATTGGTACTGGCTGTATGATACACGCAAATACGGTAATCGGTTCTGATGGTTTTGGTTTTGTGCCAGACAAAGCAATGGTTTATACCAAAATACCACAGATAGGAAATGTAATCATAGAAGATGATGTAGAAATAGGCTCAGCATGTACTATAGATAGAGCAACACTAGGACATACCATTATTAGAAAAGGTGTAAAACTAGATAATCAATTACAAGTAGGACACAATGCCGAAGTTGGCAGTAATACCGTTATTGCTTCGCAAACAGGAATAGCAGGCTCTACCAAAATAGGCGAGCGCTGTATTATAGGCGGGCAAGTAGGTTTTGCAGGACATTTAAAGTTTGGTAATGATATGCGTGTGCAAGCACAAGCAGGAGTGAGTAAGAATTTTAAAGACGGAACAGCCATACAAGGCTCTTTTGCTTTTGAATATGCAGACTGGTTTAAATCATACGCATTGTTTAAAAACTTACCACACTTAAATAATCGAATAAAAGAATTAGAAAAAAAAATAAAAGAATTAGATAATGACTAATCAGCAAACGATAAAAAAAGAAGTTTCTGTAACAGGAGTAGGTCTTCATACAGGGCGTCAAGTAACTTTAGTATTTAAGCCAGCTCCAGAAAATCATGGTTTTGCTTTTATGCGTACCGATTTAGAAGGAAATCCTATTGTTGAGGCAAAAGCAGCTTATGTTACCGAGACACAACGTGGTACTACTTTAGAAAAAAATGGCGTTACTATTCAAACTTGTGAGCATGTACTGGCAGCAGCAGTTGGTCTTCAAATAGATAATTTAGTAATAGAAATGGATAGCCCAGAACCGCCAATTATGGACGGTTCTTCTAAATTTTTCTTAGCAGCATTAGAAGAAGCAGGTATAGAAACACAAGATGCGCAAGCTAATGTTTATGTTATAAAAGATATTGTAAAATATAAAGATGAAGAAACAGGTAGTGAGATTATAGCTATGCCTTCTGACACATATGAAATAACAGCAATGGTAGATTTTGGTACTAAAATATTAGGTACTCAAAATGCTACATTAACTGATATTAAAGAATTTAAAAACGAGTTTTCAGAAATGAGAACATTCAGTTTTTTACACGAAATTGAAGCTTTATTAGATGCTGGACTTATAAAAGGAGGCGATTTAAATAATGCCATTGTTTATGTAGATAAAGAATTATCCAATGAAACGATGGATAAGCTGAAAAAAGCCTTTAATAAAGATAAAATTACGGTAAAACAAAATGGTATTTTAGACAATCTGTCCTTAAAACATCCTAATGAAGCATCACGTCATAAATTACTTGATGTAATAGGAGATTTAGCCTTAGTAGGTTGCCGTATTCAAGGTAAAATAATTGCGAATAAACCAGGGCATAAAGTAAATACAGGTTTTGCTAAGAAATTAGCCGAAATTATAAAGAAAGAAAAACGCAATAAAGTACCTACTTTTGATTTGAATCAGCCACCACTTATGGATATTCATCAGATAATGGATATTTTACCACACAGACCGCCATTTTTATTAATTGATAGAATTATAGAACTAAGCGATACTCATGTCGTTGGTATGAAAAATGTGACAATGAATGAAAACTTCTTTGTAGGACATTTTCCAGGCGCTCCGGTAATGCCAGGCGTATTGCAAGTAGAAGCAATGGCACAGTGCGGTGGAGTGTTAGTTTTGAGTACTGTTCCTGACCCAGAAAATTATTTAACATTCTTTATGAAAATGGATAATGTGAAATTCAAACAAAAAGTATTACCAGGAGATACCTTAATATTTAAAGCCGAATTAATAACGCCAATACGAAGAGGTATTTGTCATATGCAAGCTTATGCTTATGCAAATAATAAGCTAGTTGCAGAAGCACAATTAATGGCACAAATAGTAAAAACTAAATAATATGAATCAACCACTAGCATACGTACACCCAAACGCCAAAGTGCCTAGAAATGTAGTGATAGACCCTTTTACTACCATTCATAATAATGTAGAGATAGGAGAAGGAACTTGGATAGGTTCTAACGTAACCATTATGGAAGGTGCGCGTATAGGAAAAAATTGTAAGATTTTTCCAGGAGCGGTAATATCAGCAATACCACAAGATCTTAAATTTGAAGGAGAGGAGAGCTTAGCTGTTATAGGCGATAATGTTACTATTAGAGAATGTGTTACCGTAAATAGAGGTACAAAAGCTACAGGGAAAACAATAATTGGAGATAACTGCCTTATTATGGCAACAGCTCATATAGCGCACGATTGCATTATAGGAGAAGGCTCTATTATTGTTAATGGTGTTGCTTTGGCAGGTCATGTAACTGTAGGTAAAAATGTGGTTATGGGAGGGCTGTCTGCTGCACATCAATTTGTGCATATTGGAGACCATGCCATGGTTGCAGGAGGTTCTTTAGTGCGAAAAGATATCCCGCCATATTCTAAAGGAGCGAAAGAGCCTATATCGTATGTAGGTATTAACTCTATTGGATTGCGTAGAAGAGGCTTTAGCATAGAAAAAATAAGAGAAATACAAGATATTTATCGTATTTTGTACCAAAAGAACTATAACAATACACAAGCGTTAGAAATAATAGAGGCAGAAATGGCTGCTACCAAAGAACGTGATGAAATAATACAATTTATACGTAATTCACAACGCGGAATTATGAAAGGATATACAGGAAAAAATAATTAATTTTAAAAAAATAAAACATAATGGCAACTACATCAGATATACGTAACGGACTTTGTATGAAATATAATAATGATATATACAAAGTAGTAGAATTTTTACATGTAAAACCAGGTAAAGGACCTGCTTTTGTTCGTACTAAACTAAAAAGTGTAACCACAGGAAAAGTAGTAGATAACACCTTTCCTTCAGGAAGAAAAATTGATGAAGTACGTGTTGAAACACATAAATTTCAGTTTTTATATAAAGATGGAGAAGATTATCACTTTATGAATCAAGCAGATTATGAGCAAATGGCACTTCAAGTAGCACAAATAGATGCTCCAGATTTATTAAAAGAAGGAACAGTAGTAACGATACTTATTAATTCTGAAGACGGTATGCCACTTTCGGTAGATATGCCACAAAGTATCATACTAGAAGTTACACACACCGAGCCAGGAATAAAAGGAAATACAGCTACTAATGCTACAAAACCTGCTACTGTAGAAACAGGAGCACGTGTTAATGTACCTTTGTTTATCAATGAAGGCGATAAAATAAAAGTAGATACTGCAAAAGGTCAATATTTAGAACGTGTAAAAGAATAATTATGCGTTTTCCTAGTGCTCAAAAATTACAAGATATAGCCAATTTACTTGAGGTAGATTTTGTAGGGACTGCTGATTTTCCTGTTTATGGGATGAATGAAATCCATGTGATACAAGAAGGTGAAATCGTATTTGTAGATCATCCCAAATATTATGATAAAGCATTAAATTCTAATGCTTCGGTTATTTTAATTAATAAAAAAGTAGATTGTCCAGCTGGGAAAGCATTATTAATTTCTGATGATCCATTCCGTGATTTTAATAAACTGACTAATCATTTTCGTCCTTTTGTAGCGGCAACCGCAATGATAAGCAATACTGCAGTAATTGCTCAAAATGCCATAATTCAGCCTAATGTATTTATAGGAAATAATGTAGTTATAGGCGAAAACACTATTATACATCCTAATGTGTCTATTTATGATAATACAGTGATAGGAGATAATGTGCAAATTCATTCTGGAACAATATTGGGCGCTCCAGCGTTTTATTATAAAAATAGACCAACGGGCTTTGATCAATTAAAGTCAGGAGGTCGTGTTGTGATAGCAGATAATGTAGATATAGGCGCATTATGCACTATAGACAGAGGCGTAACAGGAGATACCACCATTGGAGCAGGAACAAAAATAGATAACCAAGTTCACGTAGGACATGATACGGTTATCGGCAAAAAATGTTTAATAGCCTCACAAACTGGTATTGCAGGATGTGTAGTTATAGAAGATGAAGTAACACTTTGGGGGCAAGTAGGAACGAATAGTGGTATTACTATTGGAGAAAAAGCCGTAGTGCTAGGGCAAACAGGTGTAACCAAATCTATAAAAGGAGGGAAGACCTATTTTGGTACACCAATAGAAGAATCAAGGGAAAAACTAAAAGAATTAGCTTTTGTAAGACGTTTAATGCGTGATGCAGAAAAAAAACGATAAATTCTTTTTATTCCCTTTATAAAAGATTAAATTTGTAGCGTAGTTTAGTTAGTATTATTAAATAATTAATAACTAAATCTAATAAAGAATAATAAAAACAAAAGAAATGAGTGTTTTAGTAAATAAAAATTCAAAAGTAATAGTTCAAGGTTTTACAGGTGGAGAAGGAACTTTCCATGCAGAGCAAATGATTGCTTATGGTACAAACCTAGTAGGAGGTGTAACACCAGGAAAAGGTGGTCAAGAGCATCTTGGAAAACCTGTTTTTAATACTGTAAAAGACGCTGTTGATAAAACAGGAGCAGATGTAAGTATTCTTTTTGTACCACCAGCTTTTGCTGCAGATGCTATTATGGAAGCTGCCGATGCAGGTATAAAAGTAATTATTACTATTACAGAAGGTATTCCTGTTGCCGATATGGTAAAGGCAAGTGCTTATATTAAAAATAAAGACGTACGTTTAGTTGGACCTAATTGCCCAGGGGTAATTACTCCAGGAGAAGCAAAAGTAGGTATTATGCCAGGTTTTGTATTCAAAAAAGGTGATGTAGGTATTATCTCTAAATCAGGAACATTAACTTATGAAGCTGCTGATCAAGTGGTAAAACAAGGTTTAGGTATTACTACTGCAATAGGTATTGGAGGAGATCCAATAATAGGTACTACTACCAAAGATGCAGTAGAACTTTTTATGAATGATGATGATACTAAAATAATCGTTATGATTGGTGAGATAGGTGGAAACCTAGAAGCAGACGCTGCTCGTTGGGTAAAAGCAGATGGTAATAGAAAACCAGTTGTTGCTTTTATTGCAGGAGAAACAGCGCCAAAAGGACGTACTATGGGACACGCTGGAGCAATAGTTGGAGGAGCAGAAGATACCGCTCAAGCTAAAAAAGCTATTCTTAGAGAAAATGGAATTCATGTAGTGGATTCTCCAGCAGAAATAGGTAAAAAAGTAGCCGAAATTAGAAATGCATAAGCATTTTACAAAAATATTTTTTAAATCCTCTCAAATGTTTATCTTTGAGAGGATTTTTTAATTTAAAAAAGAGATAATTAATTGAATTTTACTACGATTATATATATAGTGCTTGCTGC
>CAYPAK010000021.1:7156-14335 GCA_964408665.1 uncultured Flavobacteriaceae bacterium
AAAAAAGAGATAATTAATTGAATTTTACTACGATTATATATATAGTGCTTGCTGCTGTTATTGCTTTGCTAATAGCAGTGTTTTTCTATGGAGTAAAATCAAAAAAATATTTGCTTATTCTATTGCGCGCTTTAGGTCTATTTTTCATTGCATTATTAGTGATAAATCCTTCGTTCAATAAAAAAACATATCATTTACTTAAGCCTAATTTAGTAGTTTTTGCAGATAATTCTAAATCAATTAACTATTTAGGACAGAAAAAATCAGTTCAAGCGTTTTTAGATAAATTAAAATTAAATAAAGCAATCAACACTAAATACGATGTTGCCTATTACCAATTTGATAATGATATAAATACTTTAGCCGATAGCTTATCTTTTGATGGCAAGCAAACCCAAATACAAAAAGTTTTAGATTTTATAAACACTGCTTATACCAAAAATACTAAGACTATATTATTAACTGACGGAAACCAAACACAAGGTAATTCTTATAGTAACACTAAGCTTACAGTTCCTGTAATACCCGTGGTTTTAGGTGATACCACACAATATCCTGATTTAGAAATCACAACGCTTAATACGAATAAATATAGCTATATTAAAAATAAATTTCCTGTAGAGGTTTTTGCTTCATATTCTGGAGATAAAGAGGTGCAAACTGTTTTGAAACTAATGCATAAAGGGCAAGTGATTGCTTCAAAAACAATTCGTTTTACTAAAACAAAACAGGTAAATAAAGTCAATTTTTTAGTAAAGGCAACACAGAAAGGTTTGCAACATTATAGTGTAAAAATAGCGACATTAGCCAATGAAAAGAATACCAATAATAACAGTAAGTCTTTCACGATAGATGTAATTGATAATAAACGAAAAATACTGCTTATTTCTGCCATAAATCATCCAGATATTGCCATGCTCAAACGTAGTATTCAGGCTAATGAGCAGCTAGAAATTACGATTAAAAAACCATCAGATAAGATAGTTTGGAAAAAATACCAATTAGCTATTTTGTATCAACCTACAAGTCAGTTTAAAAAGGTGTTTGAGACGTTAACTAAAACAAAAAAGAATTATTTATTAATCACAGGAACACATAGTGATTGGCGTTTTATCAATAAAAATCAAAGCTATTTTAGTAAAAAACCAACTACGCTTAAAGAAACCGTATTTCCTGAAAAAACTGTAGGGTTTGATGCTTTTCAGTTCAAAAACATTGCTTTTAGTGAATTTTCTCCATTGCAAACACAGTTTGGTGAAGTTGCTATCTCGGCAATGCAGAAAACTGTTTTGCATGCGAAGATAAATGGTGTAAGCACTAATTATCCTATATTAGCTTTAGTGGAAGATAATGGATTAAAACGTGCTATTTGGGATGGAGAAGGCTTTTGGAAGTGGCGTTTAGCACATTTTAAGGCAAATCAGTCATTTACTAATTTTGATACTTTTATCATTAATCTTGCACAATACCTTAGTTCTAATGAAGCTATTGATAGATTGACTATTGCTTATGATAAAAGTCATTATCAAAACGATAAAATTCAAATTTCTGCCAATTTTGTTGATGAAAACTACACTTTTGATGCAAGTAAGACGCTAACACTAAAATTAACCAATCAACAGACTAAAAAAGTATTGAACTATCAGTTTTTAGTAGCTGACAATCAATATAAAATAAATATTGATGGTTTGCCTAAAGGTAATTATAATTTTACGGTAAGCGTATTGGGAACAAAATTTAAAAAACACGGTAGTTTAAGCGTTTTGGCTTACGATATAGAAAAACAATTTATCACTGCTAATTATAATGCCTTAAAACAAGTAGCTCAAACGAATAATACAAGTATTTATCTTATGGCTAATGCTAATGATTTAATAACAAAATTAACCAATGATTCCACAAAGCCAATTCAAGAAGAAATTGTAGCTAAAATACCGCTTATTGATTGGAGATGGCTATTACCATTGATACTATTGCTGTTTACTGTAGAATGGTTTATCCGAAAATATACAGGATTAGTTTAATCGTTTAAAAATAATTCAGGATTTTGCTTAAATGCATCTTGTTTAAAGTCATCATCGGTTTTGCATTTTGCTTTTAGAAGTTTTACATCTTGATTCCAAGTATTGCCATCCCAAAAGGCAATACCTTTGAAATCACGTACTTTATATAATGATTTTGTACCATAACAAGTACCAAGATATACCGCTTGATAATCATGTTCTTTTGCCCATTTTATCACGCTAAACATCATCCATTTTCCTATGGAATATTCCGTATAATCTAAGCTAAAAAAAGCAAACCAGTAATGAATTGTTTTGTTATGACTTATTGTTATAACGTATCCAACTGGCTTATTATCAATATGAAAATAAAATAGTTTCTTAATGCTTTTATTACTAAGGATGTAGTTTAATCGTTCTCTAGTAATAGGCGTGCTAAAGCGTTTACTTGCGTAATCAAAACAAAAAGCTGTAAAATCAGCATTTTTTTCAAAAGTAGCATAATCAAGTACTTCAAGTTGGATGTTTAAATCTTCTATTTTACGTCCAACTCGTCTGTTTTCAGAAGAAGGAGTGAAGCGTGCTAAGTCAACACGAAGGCTTCGTGCCATATAAAAGACCTCTTTAGTTAATGATACGTCATTACTATAAGGCAAAAAACCTTGTTCATATAGTGTAGGGATATCATCATCTTGCTCTTTTACAGCATAGTTTGCATAGTTAAAGGTATAAGTTGTATAATCAACTAAACTTTCCGATTTAAAAACTTTCATAAAAATACACTTTTAGTATTCAAAGATAAAAAAAAACACGCTGAATGTTCAGCGTGTTTTAGTATAATTTTAGTTTGAATTGTAAAATCTTAGTTTACAGATTTACTTAATTCAGAACCAGCTTTAAATTTTACTACGTTTTTAGCAGCAATTTTTATAGTAGCTCCTGTTTGAGGGTTTCTTCCGTCTCTTGCAGCTCTTTTTGTTACTGACCAAGATCCAAATCCTACTAATGAAACTTTATCTCCTTTTTTTAATGTTTTTTGTACATTGTTCATTACAGATTCTAGTGCGCTTTTAGCTGCTACTTTAGAAATTCCAGCGTCAGCTGCCATTGCATCGATTAATTCTGATTTGTTCATAATTTAATTATTTTAATAGTTAATTATTATTTATCTATTGCAAATATATACGCAATCTCTTACTGTGCAAGGGTTTCAGCTAAAAATGATATAAATTTGTTAATAACTCACTTGTTTTGTTAATAAACTTAGTCATTTTAAGAAAAAATTAACAAATAATTACTCGTAATTATTATTAATCCTTTAGTAATAGCGTGTTTGAAGCCAAACCATTCAATAAATCTTGAATAGCCATTTTGCGTTTCCCTGCAAGTTGTACTTCTTCTAAAGCAATAAAACCATTTTTTACAGCAATGTGTAAGGTCTTTTTTGTGCGGACTATTGTTTTAGGAGCTAAATGATGTTCATCAGCTATTTTTGTTGCTTTATAGATTTTAAATTTCAAAGGCTTATCAGCTACATATAAAGTAGTCCAAGCTGTTGGGTAAGGACTAAGTCCTCTTATATGATTGTAAATGCTTTCTAAATCATTTTCCCAAACTATTTTACATGTTTCAGGATACAATTTAGGGGCAGGTTTGGCATCGGGCAATTCCTTTTGAGATTTTGTAATGATAGTGCCTGCTGTTATTTGATTAACCGTTTTCACTACAAGAGTAGCGCCTTTTTTCATTAATTTATCGTGTAAATCTCCCGCAGAGTCCGTTTCTTTTATAGCAACTTCCTCTTGCAATATAATATTTCCAGTATCTATTTTATCATCTATAAAAAAAGTAGTAACACCAGATTTTTCTTCACCATTAATAATAGCCCAATTTATGGGGGCAGCACCACGATAATCAGGCAGGAGTGAAGCATGTAGATTAAATGTGCCTAATTTTGGCATAGCCCAAACTACTTTTGGAAGCATCCTAAAGGCTACTACGATTTGTAAATCAGCATTATAACTGGCTAGTTCTGCTATAAATGCGTCATTTTTTAAATTTTTAGGTTGCAAAACAGATATGTTGTTGGCTAATGCATATTTTTTTACCGCAGATTCGTGTATTTTTTTACCACGTCCTGCAGGTTTGTCAACTGCTGTGATTACCGCTACTATATGAGCTTTCTCTTGAAGTAATTTATCCAAAATGGCTACTGCAAAATCGGGAGTACCCATAAAAATGATGCGAGGTTTTGTAGGGGTTTTTTTCATAAAAATTAGATTAAAATACGATTAAAACGCAAAAGTAATCAAAATTATTACTACATTTGAGAACTAACTAAAAAACTAAAAATTATGCTAGATGCTATTTTAGCACCTTGGAGCTGGTATGTTTCGGGTGTTTTGATTGCCTTGTCTATGTTTTTGCTATTTTATTTTGGCAAAAGATTGGGTATTTCTTCTAATTTGGAAACCATGTGCGCCATTGGAGGTGCAGGAAAATGGAATGATTTTTTTAAGATGGATATCAAAAAGAAGTCTTGGAATTTATTATTTGTATTAGGACTTGTTATTGGTGGTTTTATTGCTTCACATTATCTTACTCCAGATAATACGATAGCTTTGAATAATCAAACGGTGACAGATTTAAAAGAGCTAGGATTTAATAATGCAGGAGCAAGTTATTTACCCAAAGAACTTTACAGTTTCGCATCATTAGATTTTAAAAATGTAATGATACTACTTGTTGCAGGCTTCTGTGTAGGTTTTGGGGCGCGTTATGCAGGTGGTTGCACCTCAGGACATGCCATTGTTGGGATTAGTAATTTAGAACTCCCTTCGCTTATTTCAGTTGTAGGTTTTTTTATAGGAGGGCTTTTAATGACTTGGGTATTATTTCCATTAATTTTTTAAAATTATGAAAAATTTAAAATTTTTATTTGTAGGCGTATTTTTCGGTATTGTATTGAGTAAATCTCAAGCACTTTCGTGGTATCGTATTTACGAAATGTTTAAATTTCAATCCATTCATATGTATGGTATTATAGGAACTGCCATAGCAGTAGGTATGATTATTATGTTTATGTTTAGACGTGGAATAATAAAAGATATTGATGGAAATCAAATTAGTGTTCCACCTAAAAAAAGTGGAAAATACCGTAATATATTAGGCGGAATTATATTTGGATTGGGTTGGGCGCTTGCAGGTGCTTGTCCAGGACCAATGTACACCTTAGTTGGCTTTGGTGCTTTTACAATACTTATTGTTATTTTTGGAGCGATGCTTGGTGCTTTTTGTTATCATGCATTGAAACGTTTTTTGCCACATTAAATTTACTTTTAGTAATTTTGCCTAATGAATGAGCAAAAAACACCAATTAATGGTTTAGTACTTATTGGCGGTAAAAGTAAACGTATGGGCAAAGACAAGGGCTTATTGCACTATTATGATTTGCCACATAAAGCCTATACATTAAGTTTACTTAACACCGTTTTACCTAATGAAAATCATTTTTTTGCAATTAATAAAGAACAGAAACCTTGCAAAAATTGTATTGTAGATAAATATGATGATTTAGGACCTTTTGGAGCAATACTTAGTGCTTTTGAGCAAAATAGTACTGTTGCTTATTTAGTTTTGGCTACAGATTTACCTTTTTTGACTAAAGATGCATTAAATAGGCTAATTAATACTCGTGATGAAACTAAATTAGCCACTACTTTTCAAGCTATTGGGAGTGATTTTCCAGAACCTCTGATTACTATTTGGGAACCTAAGGCATTTCCTATTTTGAAAAAAGCATTAGCAAAT
Source organism: uncultured Flavobacteriaceae bacterium (assembly GCA_964408665.1). Lineage (GTDB taxonomy): Bacteria > Bacteroidota > Bacteroidia > Flavobacteriales > Flavobacteriaceae > JALSVQ01. The sequence continues at coordinate 12,970 of CAYPAK010000021.1, forward strand.
AAGAGTATAAAATTGACTACAATTCTAAAAACCAATGAAATAAAAACTATTTTTATTGAAAAGAAACAAATTAAAAACATAAATACTTTTCCAGATTACATAGCAACTAAAGAAATTATTAACAAATAATTTCTATTTTTAATAAAAATAACTACCTTTCAGCTTTAATTATTTAAAACAAATTTTATATGAAATTAGCTTTACATTGGCGCATTATGCTTGGGATGGTATTAGGAATTATTTTTGGTTTAGTTATGAGTAGCTTAGGCTATGCTGGCTATGTGATAGACTGGATAAAACCATTTGGAACAATATTTACCAAAATGCTAAAACTCATTGCAGTTCCACTAATAGTTGCATCATTAATTAAAGGAATAGCCGATCTTAAAGATTTTGCAAAGTTCAAAAAAATGGGCTTACGTACAGTTGTGCTTTATATTACTACAACTGTTTTTGCTATTACTATTGGTTTGGGCTTAGTAAATTTTACAAAACCTGGTGAAGGTATTTCTCAAGAAACTATAGTAAAGTTAAAAGATAAATATGCTAATGAAGATAGTATTAAAAAGAAAATTGAAGATGCGGAGGATCAAAAAGAAGCAGGGCCATTGAAGTTTTTGGAAGATATGGTACCTGATAATGCTTTTAAAGCAATGAGTAATAATAAACTAATGCTACAAGTTATTTTCTTTACCATTATGCTGGGTATTAGTCTCTTGCTTATAGATGATAAAAAAGCCAAACCATTGGTAGATTTCTTTGATTCGCTTAATGAAGTCGTGCTCAAAATGGTAGATTTAATCATGCTTACAGCACCTTATGCAGTATTTGCCTTGCTGTCATCGGTTATTGTCTCAGCAGAAGATGGTGATTTACTGGTTTCATTATTAAAATATGCAGGAACAGTTGTTGGAGGTTTGTTGATAATGGTTGTTTTTTATATGCTTATAGTTGCTTTTTATGTTAAGAAAAACCCTTGGTGGTTTTTAAAACAAATGGCACCAGCGCAGTTATTGGCTTTTTCTACAAGTTCTAGTGCAGCTACATTACCTGTTACTATGGAGCGTGTAGAAGAACACATAGGTGTAGAAGGCGAAGTAGCTAGTTTTGTACTGCCTGTAGGTGCTACGGTAAATATGGATGGTACTAGTTTATATCAAGCAGTAGCTGCTGTATTTATAATGCAAGTGCTTTGGCCAGAAGGGAATACCTTTTCTAACCAAATGGTAATTATACTTACCGCATTATTAGCCTCTATCGGTTCTGCAGCTGTTCCAGGAGCAGGAATGGTAATGCTTGTAGTGGTATTAGATGCTATTGGTTTTCCTCCAGATATGCTTCCTATAGCCTTAGCGCTTATTATTGC
>CAYPAK010000022.1:0-11922 GCA_964408665.1 uncultured Flavobacteriaceae bacterium
TTTGTTTTCTCATTATTATGCTGTTATTTAGTAAATTTGACTTACTTTTGCAGAAATTTAATTAAATAGAATTATGGCAAAGAGTATTAAAGACTTGAAAAAAAATATCAACTATGTATTTAGTGATATTATAGAAACATGTTACATTATTGATGCAACAACAGGAAATAGTGAAACTGCAAAAACAGATGCTATCATTACAGAAGCAATAGCTAATTTTGACACATTAATAACTAAAGTAAATGCAAACAAAGTAGCTGATAAAAAAGCGCACTTTAAAGCAATTAACAGTGAGTTAGAAGAGAAAGTAAATGCATTAATTGCAAAAGTAAACGCAATAGCCTAAGTTTTTCTAATATACGTATTAAACTGAAAGTCATAAGCATTTTTATCATCTGCCTTATGACTTTCTTTTTGGTTTAAAGTCCAATTATCAAAATTAATTGTAGGAAAAAAAGTATCTGCTTTGCCTTCAAAATCAACTAAAGTGAGCTCCATTTTTGTTGCAATAGGAAAAGCTTCTTTATAAATAGAAGCGCCACCTATTATAAAACATTCCTGAGATTCGCATTGTTCTAAAGCCTCATCAAGGCTATTTACTACAAGGCATCCTTTTGCTTGGTATGTTTTGTTTCTAGTAATAACTATATTTTTACGGTTTGGCAACGGTCTTCCTATAGATTCGTAGGTCTTGCGCCCCATAATAATAGTGTTTCCTGTGGTCAATGCTTTAAAGCGCTTCAAATCTTTGGGTAAGCGCCACAACAAATCATTGTTAAGTCCTATTTCATTATTTTTGCCCAATGCAGCTATTATCGTAATCATTGTGTTTCTTGATTGTTTTCTCCCTTTTTTTTTTCAGTATCAATAGGATTTAAAACACCTTTTTTAATAAGTTTTTTCTCTAATTTATCCACACGTTTTTGGTGTTTTAAGATTAGCTTTTCGGTTTGTTTGCGTTCCCAATCTTCTCCAAAAAATTTATGAGTAATAAATACATTAATAAAATGCAATAACCATATAAAAAACCAAACCACAGCCACATAAAGATACCAAGAATCCACAAGATACTCGCCAACTCGTAGTACTTTATTCAAAACATAAAAAAGAACAACACTTAAAGCAAATAGTATAAAATGATTATACAATCTTTTTTTTTGCTTGATACGTTTACGTGATTTTTCGTAAAGCTCATGGTCTAGTACAAGGTTTGTATCTGCTTTGCTTTTCATTGTTTAAGTTTCTAAAATTAAATTCGTACACTTCAAATATACAAAAATTCTATAAAAAAGAATAGTATTATAGTTTCTTCTGAATTACTATTTTTTCTTGTTGTTTATTTATCATATCTGTATAAAGCTTTTTAAGTTCTGGATATGCTGTTGGCAATATAATAGGCGTATTTATCACAGTCGTTGCTTTTATCACAATAGTCTGTCCTTGTTGTGTCAACTGATATGAAAAGCTACCTAAGTCATTAGGCAAAGTAAGTGTTATGCTTTCGGGAATACTTACTATTTCATACGTAGCAGGAATGTTAATGTAAATAGTGTTAGCTTTTAACCAAGGTTTATTATAAAAAACTGGGTATAATCTTTTATCAGCTTTAAAAGGGTTATGCCTTCTTTGAAACAATAACAATGGTGATATGTAAATTTTATTTGCTATTTTCTCAAAATAAGCATCTGTAGAAAACTGCACTGATGTTACTACATTTTTAGTTAAATCATTTAAGTTTAGGGCTTTGAATTTATTAATTTCAATATTGGGATGCTTTTCAGCAACAATTTCTTGCTGCTTTGGTATTGATTTTTTAGCCATTTTCTTTCTGTAATCATAAAGAAAATTGTTAGTATAAGCAGTTCTTAATCCACCTTTAAAACCAGTACCTGTAAACTTAGCACGAAGTGACCGTTTTACACTACTGTGTTGTTGTGGATAGAGGTTTATCCAGCTTGATTTTCCATCTTCTTTTATTAAACGTCCTTGAAAATTATAACAACTCTCATCAAGTACATTAGGAATACTATACGGATGTGTTGCATCTAATAGGTAACTGCCCTTACTTGTTTCAACAAGTGCTATTACGTAGTTAAAGCCATCTCTAGTTGGCGCTATTGGCACACCATGATTTATAGTACTTACAAGGACAGGATTTGCTTTAAATCCAGCAGTTCGTAGCATTGCAATAAGATTAAGGTTTATATCGGCTACGTTTCCAAAACCTTCTTTATAGGCTTTTCGTATTCCTTTTTCACAATAATAGTTTGTGTGTTTATTCCATTTTATTTTTTCCTTTGCAAAGGCTAATACACGCATCATTTTGTTTGTTTCGGAGCTGCTTCCTGCTATAACAGCAAGCAATTCATCTTTAAAATGGCTTGTCTTTTTTAGTTGTGCGCCAAAACGATCATTTTGAAATATTTTACGAGAAACAGTTTCCCAATCGGTACTATATAATTTTCGTACTTTTCTTGGCAAATCAATATAATTTAACTCAAAAGCAACAGCTGCTGCATAATTTTTGATATTTCCCGCAAAGGATTCTACTTTTAATGCAGGAATATTCTCTTGTGCTATTGTTTTGGTGTTTTCCTGAAAATTAAGTGATCCAGACCCAAGCGAAGATGCTGAACCAGGCGAACCCGCACTTCTATAGATAACTTTTAGATTACGTGTTTGTTGATCTTCGGTTATTTTTATAGGCAAATAACCTATAGTGTGTGTTTTATAAACAAAATATTCAGGTATTGCTATACGTGCATAAAACTTCTTAACAGGTATTGTTCTTTGAATAGCTACTCTTCTAAAGTTCGAAAAAAATGGTGATTCTACGGTATATTTATATTCAAGTACTGAGCCATTTTTTATATTAGGAAACGTGAATTTTTTAATTTTTAGGTACTTGCTTGTTTTTTCTATGAAAATATTTTTCTTACTCAAATTCGTTTTTACAATTTTATTATTTTCTAAATTATAAGTAACTGCTTTAACACTACTTGCTTTTTCTTTAGTATTATTTTGCTGATGTAAGTATATTTTTTTAGTTGCCCAATCTGCAGCAGCTTTATCGTAAATTTTTATCCGTACAAAATATTTTGTGCGGATAAAAAAACCTTCATCTTGACTAAAATCAAACTCAGTTATTTGCTTGCTATAGAGTATGGCTGCATTAGCATTACTATCAATAGCACACACTTTTTCGTTTAATTCTGCTTTGCTCACTTTACCAAACTTGTAGGTTTGCGCCTGACTTACTACAGTGGTAAAAATAATAATTAATAGACTAATTTTTTTCATAATATTATTTTGTAATCATTAATTTAAATTGCTCGTATTTGCTAATTTTTTTTCTAAACTTACGATAAGCATCGTATGCTTCTTTTGGATATTCCCCATTTTTTAGGAGAAATGCTCTATGAAATATTAGCTTGTCATCCTTCCAAGTAAAACTCCTTTTGTAAGTGCCAAATTTACTATCTTCTGAAACAGCAGCAGGAAGCTTCGCTAGATGATAACCTTCTGGAAGTGTAATGCTATAATCATCTACATCTTGGTATCCTCTAGCTATTAGCAATGGTAATTTTCTATTGGTAATTTTTTTAGGAATATACGTAATTCTGTTTATAGGATTAGGCATAAAAACTAAACTAGTTGCTGTGTATTTCTTAGCAAAATTTGGAATAGCAAAAGAAAAATCTTCTTCATATTGCTTTTTGACTTTATTATTATCAACTCGTATTTTTGAAAAAGTAATATCATTAGCATCATAATACTTTTTTAAGGTATTTTCTAAATCATCAGGTTTTAAATTGTCAAATATATTTAGATGAGTATGATATTGTGTTCCTGTGCTAATTATAGCTGCATCACCACTAAGTTCTCCTGCTGGCGAAAGCGTATAACTCATAATAGTCTTTTGCAAATTATCAGCATCTTTATTCTTAGATGTATGTTTTATTTTTGCACCGTTTTCATTAATTACAAGTACATCTCTATCATCAGTAAAACTATTTACATAACCAAAAGGCACTTTCTGACTTGTACATTCCAACCAAATAGTATCTTTGGCAGTTGGCAAACATAAAAACGCATGATTTCCTTGTACAGACACTAAATCTTTAGCAATATCTCGTTTGTAATCTCCCGCGTAAACTATGGTATAATAAGATGGAACTCCTGCAATATCTAACAGTGATTTGGTATAATAAGTAAGCGCTTTACAATCGCCATACCCTAGTTTATCTACATCATCAGTTAGCATTGGCATCCAACCTCCAATACCTATTTGCACACTGATATAGCGCGTTTTTTTTTGCACATAATCATAGATAAGACGTGCGCGTTTTATAGGATCTTTTTCATTAGCTACAAGTTTGTGTATTTTTGCTTTGGTATCATCACTCAAATTATTTCTGGTGATTAATAATTCTTTATTCATCCATTTACCAAAGTCTTCCCAGTTTGAGGCTTGCCCTTTTACTCCTGCTAGCTGAAACTTATTACTAGCAAAATATACCGAAGGAACTATGGCTAATAAGTCAGGACTTAACGCTTCTTCTTTAATGGCTTTTACATTAGTGATATGATATTTTATACCATTTGCTATAGCTTCTTCTTTGACTCCATAATTCTTAAAATTTTTAGCTAATTTATTAACTAAAATAGCAGCACTATGTTTTAATGAGTAGCTACTTTTAAGTATACTTACATTATAAGCAGTAATAGGAATCCAAGGCATAATATGTGCTGTGTTTTTTGAAATTGTCTCATAGCTATAAGCAATAGTATAAGGATAATTTTTGGCTAAATATTCATACTGAATTACCCTGTTATCCGTATAAAGATTACTATTTCCTGTAGCAGAATAATCATTAAAATCTTTTCGTTTTACTTTTTTTAACACCTTACCATTAGCATCATAAACCGTCATTTTTAGATTGTTAATTTTAGTATCTTTATCATAAAAAATAGTCAAACTCCCTAAGTAATCTGCCGCTTCGTTTAAAACACTTATGGTAGCACTATGCTGTATCGTTTGTTTTTCTTGGCTAAGCGTAACGGTATAGGCTTCTTTTTGTATTACCGCATCTGCGTGTGCTGTTATGTCTTCGTTAAAAAAAGCAGTTGGTGCTTGCGCAAACGAGCAAGAAGCTATAAAAAATAGCAGATACTTTATATTTTGAAATTTCATGAGCTTGTTTTTAATTAAGTTTATTTATAGTTTCTACTGCTATAATAGCATTAGAAACCTTGTCTTTAAGCCAATTTTTAATGCGTTTTTGACTTGTTATTTTTATATCATTAGCTACAGAATCTTTCCAAAAAAGTTTGATTTTAGGAATAGTATCAAAATGATTAAAATCAGTATGAATTTCTGTTGAATAACTTATCTCTTTTAATTCTGGGAAAAGGTTTTTTAAGTCTTGTGTTATCTCTAAAAATGGTATTTTGTTACTGTTAATGCGTAGCAACTCTTGCTTGAGTTGTAGTATTTTTTGTTCTTTCTCTTTTAAAGTTTCTTCTTTAGTAAGTAAGAATTTATTATTTTGAGCTAATGATTGTTCTAAAGCACTAATTTTATTAGAAATAGCAGAAGTATTCATGCTATTTTGGCGCACGTCAAGCGCTGCATCTGCCAATCCATATTTGTTTAAGCTATTTTTCCATTTTGTGATGGTTTTATCGCTAACGTGTTCTCCTAAAATATATAAAATTATTTTTTTGTCTTTAGCATTTATTTCGTTTTCATTTTCAAAAAAACTAATGCCTTGGTGTTCTTTTAAATCATTAATTAATGCAGTAGCATTTTTCTCAAAATGTTTTTGTTTAAACAAAGTAAAGAATAAGTAAGAACTCGGAACAAGCATTAAAATAGCTAGAAATGATAAAATACGAGCAGTACGTTTTCGAGAACTAGAATTGGCATATTTTACAAAAGGAAAATGTAAAAATCGTACAATTATAAAAGTAGCTAAGGCTATAAAAACCGTATTAATTATAAACAAATACATAGCACCTAAAAAGAAATTCCAGCGTCCTGTGGCAATACCAAACCCTGCAGTACAAAGCGGCGGCATAAGCGCAGTCGCAATAGCCACACCCGCTACGGTATTGGTCTGTGGTTTAGGGCGACTTATAGCAACTATAAGTGCCAAACCTCCAAAAATAGCAATAAAAACATCGCGCAAATCTGGAGCTGTTCGCGCTTGTATCTCTTTGGTTACTGTTTGAAATATAGGAATACTAAAAAACAAGATTGAGGTTACTAAGGCAATAACCACCATTACAGCAAAATTAATTACTGATTTTTTAAAGGTATCAATATCATTAATCCCTAATGAAAGTCCAATTCCCAAAATAGGACCCATTAAGGGTGAGATAAGCATTGCTCCAATTACCACAGCAGTTGACTCTACATTAAGCCCAATAGATGCTACAAAAATAGAGAATACTAATATCCAAGCCGTATGCCCTTTTACTGTGATATTGTCTTTTATTTCAGCAATAGTTCCTGTTTTATCGGTATTGTGCTGAATATCAAAAATACCATGTAGAAAAGCAGTAAACTGTTGCCAGATACTTTTGAATTCTTCGGGCGAATTTACCTCCTGATTACTGTCTTGGTTTTCACTCATTTTTTATACTTTGTAAGTATCGTTTACTTGTTTTACAATTTGTTTAATATCTTGCTCTTGTGATTTAGGCACAATCATCAATACGTCATCTTTATCTACTATGATATAGTCCTCAAGACCAGAAACCACAATTACCTTGCCGTTTTTGGTACGAACCATATTATTTTTACTATTTATACTAATAGGTTTAGCACCTACAAAGGCATTATTATTATCATCTTTTGGCAATTCATTATACAAAGAACCCCAAGTGCCTAGGTCGTTCCAATCAAAATAAACAGGCATTACATATACATTATCCGAAGGCTCTAAAATAGCATAATCTATAGATATATTCTCGGATTTACTATAATTATCACGTACAAAATCATCTTCAAAATCGGTATTATAAACGGCATTTCCTGCTTCAAATAAAGCATACATTTCCGCTTGATTTTTTTCAAAAGAGTTCAGAATACTTTTTGCAGACCAAGCAAAAATTCCTGCGTTCCAAAGATAATTTCCTGCTTTTAAAAATGTCTTAGCCGTTTCTAAATCTGGTTTTTCGGTAAATTGATTAACCTTACAGATAGTTTTATCATCGCTTTTATCATATTTAATATAGCCGTATCCTGTATTGGCAAAGGAAGGGTTTATGCCGAAAGTAAGTAGCATGTCTTCTTTAGCAATGGCTTCAAAAGCCGTTTTTATATTATCAGAAAACTGTTTTTCATCACGTATAAAATGGTCAGAAGGGGCAATAAGCATTAAGGCATCTTTATTCTCTTTATAGATTTTCATTGCAGCATACAAGATGCAAGGCGCTGTATTTCGCATAGCTGGCTCTAGTACTACTTGGCGTTTGCTAATACTTGGCAGTTGCTCCATTACTAATGCTTCATAGCGTTCATTAGTCAATATAAAAATATTTTCTGCTGGAATACTTTTGGCTAATCGGTCAAAGGTATGCTGTATCAGTGTTTTTCCTGTTCCGAGCATATCGTGAAACTGTTTGGGATAGTCGGCTGTACTCATCGGCCAAAATCGTGACCCTATTCCTCCTGCCATTAGTATGGCGTAATTGTTTTTTGAACTCATTTTGTTGTTTTAAAGCTCAAAAATACAATAATTATTTAGGAATATCGAATATGAATTTGCCTTGCCTTTATTTTATCAATTCTACTTGTGCGTTTGGACTAAAAACAAATGTTCTTCCTCCGTTTACTTCAAGGCATTCGTAGCGTTTTCTGCGTATTTTTCCTTTTATAAAAAGCTTGCCATTTTGCGCTCTAAATGTACTTCCTTCGGGTAGTTCAAATACATAATGGTATGCGTCTGCATCTTCATTATAGTTTTTTAAGGCAACAGACAGTTGTGCATCTGTTCCTGTGCTTGCCTTAGGGTTTTTGATATAGTTTATTAAATACGGTAATAGTTTTTTAGGAAAAATACTTTCTTGAAGAAAAGGAATTAATAATTCTTGAAAACTCACTTTCCAATGTTGCCCGTGTGGCTTTATGTTTCGCCCATATTTTTCAAAAGCAACAAGATGCGCTATTTCGTGAACCAAAGTAAGCAAAAACTGATAGGGATTTTCAGAGCCATTAACCGTTATTTGGTGTTGCCCATTAGGCATACGCCTGTAATCGCCGTGTTTGGTGCTCCGCTCTGGAACAATAATCAAGTGAATTTTGTGCTTTTTTATCAAATCAATGATAGGCATTATAGCACGTTCAGGTATATATTTTACTAATGTTTCTTGCATTATTTTTATGGTGTAGAGTTAGCTACTTGTATAGTTTTTCCATTGTGATAGGTAGTGCCTTTGAGCGCAAAATCATAAATATATTGCGCCATTTCTTCGGCAGAAGTTGGCGCTTGATAATCAGGGAAAGCCTCAGCAAGCATTTCGGTTTGTACCGCGCCTAAGGCAAGTGTATTAAAAACAAATTGCTGCTCTTTGTATTCTTCGGCAAGCAATTCCATAAGTGTTATTACTGCCCCTTTTGACGAACTATAGGCCGCCAATCCTGCAAATTTTACAGAACCTTGCACGCCGCCCATACTGCTAATGGCTACGATATGACTTTTTTTAATTAAAAATGGCAAAACCGCTTTGGTAAGCATCGCTACAGCAAATACATTGACATTATACACTTTTTGAAAATCATTTAAAGTCGTTTCTGCAAAGGGTTTATTAACCAAAACGCCTGCATTGTGAATAATAATATCTACTTTTTTCCAGTTTTTAGACACAAAAGAAGCTATGGATTTATAGCTACTTTCTTCAGCTAAATCTACCGATAGCGCAGTGATATTGTCTTTTTCTAATAAAGGTAAATTATTACGTGATAAGGCTAATACTTGGTGTCCTTTATTAGCAAATAGCAAGGCTAATTGATAGCCAATACCACGACTTGTTCCTGTGATTATTATATTTTTCATCATCATTATTTTGAGAGTATTTCTTTGATTGCTAAAGCATCATCTGTGCCTACTAAAAACGTCTTTGTGTGTTTCTTGTTTTTAATTAGAATAGCCGTACCAACTTTAACATTGTACAAAGTACCTTCCGAAGTTAAGCGTATGCCAATTCCTGTATACCAAGGAAACTGAACTATTTTTACACTTGTTTTGTCTATTTCGCTAAGCATCATTGTTTTTTTGAATAAACCAATACCAAATTTCGCCACAATACTATTCGCATTAATAGTAATAGTTACTTTATAAAAACTCAAACTAATTATAAAGAAAAACAGCGCTAAAAAAATAGCCACATTCATAGGTATTGGCTTGTTTCCTAATTGATAATATGCACTAGCAAGTGTTAAAAGTGCTATCAGACCAAATAAAATTGCTGTAAAATAGCCATAAGTTGTTTTTTGATAGGTCATAATTACTGTTTTTAGTCCTTACAAAGATAGTAAATTTTACAATAAATTTATTATGCGTGCATAGTATTTTTTGTAATTTTTTTTGTAAATTTGTAGCATTAACTTTTTAAAGTAATTAAAATAATACATTTTATGAAAATATTAGTGTGTATAAGTCACGTCCCAGACACGACTTCAAAGATAAATTTTACAGATAACGACACGCAGTTTGATAAAAACGGTGTGCAGTTTGTCATCAATCCAATGGATGAGTATTGTCTTACTCGTGCTATGTGGTTCAAAGAAAAACAAGGCGCTACCGTTACTGTAGTAAATGTAGGAACTCCTGAAACAGAAGCCACTTTGCGTAAAGCATTGGCTATTGGTGCTGATGATGCTATTCGTGTAAATGCAGCAGCTACTGACAGCTTTTTTGTAGCAAAACAGCTTGCTGAAGTTGTAAAAAACGGAGGCTACGATGTAGTCTTAGCAGGAAAAGAATCTATAGATTATAATGGCGCAATGGTTCCAGGATTATTAGGCGCTTTGCTAGATTATAGTTTTATAAATGCTTGTACGCAATTAGAAATAGACGGAGATACGGCAAAAGCAAGTCGTGAGATAGATGGCGGTGTAGAAAGTTTAGAAACAGTTTTACCAATAGTTATTGGAGGACAAAAAGGTATTGTGGACGAAAAAGACCTTCGTATACCAAATATGCGAGGTATTATGATGGCGCGTAAAAAACCATTGACCGTTGTAGAACCTGTAGCTGCCGATGCAAAAACAAAAACTGTTAGTTTTGAAAAACCAGCAGCCAAAGGTGCAGTAAAATTAGTTGATCCAGCTAATTTAGATGAACTTATCAGCTTACTACATAACGAAGCTAAAGTTATTTAATCATTAAAATAATATAGCGTTAAGCTATCTAAAAATATAAAATTATGTCAGTATTAGTTTTTACCGAATCAACGGGAGGAAAATTTAATAAAACAGCCTTTGAGGCCGTTAGCTATGCCAAAGCTTTAGCTAATGATTTAGGAACTACAGTCGTAGCACTTAGTGTTTATATGGACGATGTTGCTGCATTATATACCTATGGAGCAGACAAAGTATTACAAGTAAACAATGAAGCATTAAACACTTCAGATGCCAATGTATATGCCGATATTATAAAACAAGCAGCCGAAAAAGAAAATGCCGATACCGTTATCATTAGTTTAAATGCAAATGGTAGCTATCTTGCACCATTAGTAGCCGTAGCACTAGATGCTTCGTATGTTTCTAATGTAGTTGCTACAGTAAGTACAAGCCCTTTAGTTGTAAAACGTAAAGCATTTTCTAACAAAGCATTTTCGCAAGTAGAATTAATAGGAAAAAACAAAGTCATTGGTTTAGCTAAAAATGCCTTTGGATTACATGAAAATCCAGTAGCTGGAACAGCAGAAGTATTTGAACCAACATTTATAGCAAGCAAAATAAAGCGAACTGCTGTAGATAAAGCTACAGGAAAAGTAACTATAGCCGATGCCGATATTGTAGTCTCTGGAGGTAGAGGTCTTAAAGGTGCTGAAAACTGGGGGATGCTAGAAGAACTTGCCGAAGTGTTAGGTGCAGCAACTGCCTGTTCTAAACCTGTAGCAGATTTAGGGTGGAGACCACACGCAGAGCACGTGGGGCAAACAGGAAAACCAGTATCTGCTAACTTGTATATTGCTGTTGGTATTTCGGGAGCAATACAGCATCTTGCAGGTGTAAATTCTTCTAAAGTAAAAGTAGTTATTAACACCGACCCAGATGCGCCTTTCTTCAAAGCAGCTGATTATGGTGTAGTTGGCGATGCTTTTGAAGTAGTCCCTGCACTTGTTGAAAAGTTAAAAGCCTTTAAAGCTCAAAATGGATAATTTTTAGTAAATTGTGCCTTAAAATAAGGACTGTCTAGTTATTGATTACTATAATCCTTAATTAGACAGTTTTTTTATATAATAAAGACAGTTAATGATTATAAAAAAGCATTAATAAAAACATATGAGTTTAGTACGATTAACAATACAAGGGATATCTTATAGCCAAACCCAAACAGGTGCTTATGCTTTGGTATTAAAAGAACAAAAAGGAGAACGAAAACTACCCATAGTAATTGGCGCATTTGAAGCCCAATCTATTGCTATAGCTATGGAAAGCGAAATAAAACCCCCAAGACCACTTACACACGATTTGTTTAAAAACTTTGCTACTCGTTTTGATATAACAGTAAAGCAAGTGATTATCCACAAACTTGTAGATGGTGTGTTTTATTCTAGTTTGATTTGCGAGCGCGATGGCATAGAAGAAATGATAGATGCCAGAACTTCGGATGCAGTGGCTCTAGCACTTCGTTTTGAAGCGCCTATTTTTACATATAAAGAAATACTAGACCAAGCAGGGATTTT
>CAYPAK010000022.1:12022-14271 GCA_964408665.1 uncultured Flavobacteriaceae bacterium
GATGAAATAACAAAAAAGAAAACTAACAATTAAATACACCTATTATGAGCATTAAATTACGATTAACGATATTAAACTTTTTAGAACTTTTTGTTTTTGGAGCTTGGCTTATTTCCCTTGGCGGTTATTTGGGAGGAACGCTTCATTTTGAAGGCTTTCAGATAGGAAAAATATTCACAACGCTAGGACTAGCATCACTAGTAATGCCTGCTATTATAGGTATTATTGCAGATAAATACCTCAATGCACAGAAAGTATTAGGTATTTTGCACATACTAGGTGCAGGATTTATGATTTATCTAGCACAAACTCAAGATTACGATACGTTTTTTTGGTTAATGCTGGGTTATTTAGCGATGTATATGCCTACTTTAGGATTAGCAAATTCGGTTTCTTATAGTTTACTTACTAAACACAATTATGATGTAGTAAAAGTATTCCCTAGCATACGTGTTTTGGGGACAGCAGGTTTTATTGTAGCTGAAGTTACTGTAGGTCTTACAGACTGGGCAAAAACAAATGAACAGTTTTATTTTGCCGCAATTATTTCTTTAGCGTTAGGGATTTATTCCTTTACCTTACCGAATATTCCGTTGTCTAAATCTAATGATGCAACACTAGCAGAGCGTATGGGCTTAGATGCATTTGCTTTATTTAAAGAATATAAAATGGCGGTTTTCTTTATTTTTGCAACACTTTTGGGTGTTGTTTTGCAAATATCTAATGCATGGGCTTCGGAGTTTATGCGTAGTTTTACAGCAGCTTATCCCGATTCTTTTGTGGTTAATAAAGCCAATGTTTTTATTGCACTATCACAAGGATCAGAAGTGTTGTTTATTCTAACAATTCCGTATTTTTTAAAGAAATTCGGTATTAAAACGGTAATGATTATGAGTATGCTTGCTTGGTTCTTACGCTTTGGTTTGTTTGGCATAGGTTCTCCAGAAGGTATAGGCGTAGGATATTTAGTTATGTCTATGGTTGTCTATGGAGCAGCTTTTGATTTCTTTAATATTTCGGGCTCACTATTTGTAGAAACCGAAACAGATAGTAAATATAGAAGTTCTGCTCAAGGATTGTTTATATTACTAACCAACGGAGTAGGCGCTATACTTGGTGGTTTAGGAAGTGGTTATATTGTACAGCGTTTTACAACACATTATACTAAAATAAGTGAATTTGCAGAGCGTTTAGGTATTTCACTTGATAATGAATGGCTCGTAAATGAACTTGCTGAAATGAAAAAAAACGGCGTTACTATTGTAGATGGTGTTATTCAAAATTCATCTCTTAATGTTGTAGATTGGGCTAGTGTTTGGGGTATTTTTGCCTTATACGCTTTAGCCTTAGCAGTATTATTTGCTATTATTTTTAAATACAAACACAACCCTGATAAAATAGGCGAAATCAATCATTAACTAAAAGTTAGCACCCAAACTTATGAAACAATACCTTGATTTAGTAAACCATGTAATGCAATCGGGAGCTGATAAAGGCGACCGTACAGGAACAGGAACAAAAAGTGTTTTTGGTTATCAAATGCGCTTTGATTTAGCCGATGGTTTCCCGATGTTAACAACCAAAAAATTACATCTTAAATCCATTGTTTACGAATTGCTTTGGTTTCTCAAAGGAGATACTAATATCAAATATTTACAAGAAAATGGCGTAAAAATATGGAATGCTTGGGCTGATAAAAATGGTGACCTAGGTCCTGTTTATGGTGCGCAATGGCGTAATTGGAACAACGAAGGCTTAGACCAAATCAAGGAAGTGATACAGACTATAAAAAATAACCCCAATAGCAGAAGAATGTTAGTTTCTGCTTGGAATCCGTCCGTATTGCCCGACACTGCTATATCATTTGATGAAAATGTAGCAAATGGCAAAGCCGCCTTGCCGCCTTGTCATGCCTTTTTTCAGTTTTATGTAGCCAATGGCAAACTATCTTGCCAGCTTTACCAGCGTTCCGCAGATATATTTTTAGGTGTTCCTTTTAATATTGCTTCTTACGCGTTGCTTACCATGATGATGGCGCAAGTTACAGGTCTTGAAGCGGGAGAGTTTATCCATGTACTTGGTGATGCCCATATTTATAGCAATCATTTTGAGCAGGTACAACAGCAATTAACCCGAGAAGCAAGAGCTTTACCTAAAATGAAGATAAATCCAAGTATAAAATCTATTTTTGATTTTGATTTTTCCGATTTTGAATTAACAGACTACAATCCGCATCCGCATATCAAAGG
>CAYPAK010000023.1:0-4700 GCA_964408665.1 uncultured Flavobacteriaceae bacterium
AATGCAGACCTAACAACTTCACTTACAGAAGAAAATTTTCCAGTTGTTATTTGTTCCTTTATAAATTCATCGAAGTAATCACCTAATAATATAGAAGTGTTTTTTGCCATAATTACTATTTTTAACAAAAATACCAACTTTTGGTATAAATGCCAAATACTTGATTATTTTTTTTGGTTGTAGCTAACACTATTATATCTTCATAAAGATACTCAGCTTTACATTGCGCCCCGGAGCGCTTAGTGCTGAAGCAAATTCTTTATAATGTCTATCAAAAATATTAGCAATGCTAAAATGCACTTTTATACCACGATTCACTTGGTAAGTCCCTGAAAAATTTAAGGTATTCCAAGCAGGTAAATCTTGATAGGTGTTAGTCACATTATCATAAGGTAATTGGTCTTCATTATCTATACCGCTTATCAAATCATAATCAGTTAAGGCTTTTTTGCCACTAAAATTATATTTCAAAGCAAGGCTTAGTTTTTCTTTTTTATACTTTACAGTAGTACTTCCAAAAAATGGCAGAATAGATGGAAGTGGCAGATGCTCATCATAGGAGCGTCCTACGGTATAAGTCAAATCTCCCAGCCATTGAAAACGTTTATAAGGCATCACAACAAACTGCATAGTAGTTCCTGCAATATAAGCTGTTTTCATATTCACGTTGGCATAAGTAGCAGCCAAATCACCATCATACATCAAGGTGTTTTGCCCATTAAATTCAAAAGGTCTTCTTACGATATAATCATCTAAAAGGGTGTAATAGGCATGTGCTGTAAAGTAATAATTTTTATTTTGAAAATGTTTGGTATATCCTAATTCTGCATTATAGGCATATTCAGGTTTTAAATGTACATTTGGCACAGTTACCTTCCCGCCTTTTTCGCGTATTTTCCCGATATCATCTATATTTGGTGAGCGAAATCCCGAAGAAAAAGCCAAACTCAATTTTGATTTTTTATTGAGCTTATTACTTATACTTACCGTAGCGGTTACAGCATTGTTTTGTAGCAAAATATCATTATAAGGCAAACTCACAAACGTTTGGTTTTCCCAACGTGCTTTAAGCCTTGTATATGAATAGCGAACTCCTGTATTTAAGGTGTTTTTGTTATCTATATTTTGTCTATAATTGGTATAAAAAGCACTACTTAAATACGAGCTTCCAGCATCAGGATAGCGTGTTTGATCAACCGCAGTAGTTCCTATTCCTGTTATGGTATTCCCTGAAACTAGCAATGTATTTGCGTAGGCTTTTGATGCTACATCGTTATACGTTAATTCTGCACCATAAGCTAGGTTTCTGTGTAATGCTAATGGCACCGAAAAATCGGCATTAGCACTCCAAACATCCACTTTTTCTTCTCTATGAATACGTTTTAGACTAGAGAATTTTCTGTTTACGCGTGATTCTGCTATGTTTTGATACGCTAAAGTAATAATACCTTTGTCCAACCATTTTTTATGCGGACTAATGCTTAGCTGTGGTGAGAATAATATTCTTTTTTGTGGTCCATAATACCATTCAGCAAATTTTAAAGCACCATTTTTATATTGTGTAAGCTTATCAAATCGTGGTATATCTGACGAATTAGAATATTGAAAATTTAGTTTTAAATCGGCATTATTTTTTAAAGGAATATAAAATTTCTGTAAAAAATCGGTTTGTTTATAGCCTGTATTTTTTTGGATAGTTGGGTCTATATTCGTCTTGGGAATTGTAGTATAAAAGGTATTACTATTATTAGAATACTCAGGAACTAAACCCCAATCAGTATAACCGTGTTTTCGGTTTCTTCCCATTTGCAAATCGCCAAAATCACTATAAGATAATGTAGTAAACATTGCCCATTTCTTAAAACTAGATTCTAGGCTAAAACCTGTAGTTATTTCATTATTTGCAGTACTGAACCGTGTCATAATTCTACCATCTAATGCTTTTGGCTGATTTACTTTAGGTGTTTTGGTAAAATAATGAATAACGCCTCCCAGAGCATCAGAACCATAAATAACTGATGAAGGACCAAATACAACCTCTACACGTTCCAAAGAATTAGGGCTTACTGTTATGGCGTTTTGCAAATGCCCTGAGCGATAAATCGCATTATTAAGGCGCACACCATCTACAACTAGCAATATACGGTTTGCTTCCATACCACGAAGCACAGGGCTCCCACCACCCATTTGCGATTTTTGCACATGTACTCCTGGTGTTGCCGCTAGCAAATCTGCACTTGTTTGCGGTGATACCTCTTCTATTTTTAGTTTAGAAAGCACAGATACTTGCTCGGCTATACGGCTTACTTTTTCTTTGCTTTTAGAAACAGACATTACAATCTCTGGTATATCTTCGTTTTTTATAAAAAGGAAAACAATATTGCCTGCTTCCTTTATCGTTTTGATGCTTATAGTATCTAATTTGTGTGTAATATGCTCAAATAACAACTTGGTGTTATCGGGTAATTTGGGAATATCAAAATTCCCTAAAGCGTCAGAACTGGTTAAAAAATCATAATTTATATCATAAATAGCCACGTCTTTCACTACTAGAAATGTAGTAGCATCTAATACGGTTGCTTTCTGTGCATGTACTGTAAATGCTAGTAAAAGACTCGCTAAAAATAGTATTTTATGTATGTAATACCTCATGAAGTATCGCTATTGATTTTAATTTTTTAAAAGTTGTCAAATGTACGCTAAAATAACGAATTAATATCATAATTAATTGTTGCTTTTCTTTAAGTGTAAAGCGTACTACTACAGCATCATCAAAAGTTATGCCCAAAAGCGTTTTAAATAATTGTAATTCATTACCTGTCAAACTATTATTTGTGGTTATTGCATCCTCAAAACAGCCATTCTCTAAGTTAAAATAAGTTGCGTCTATAGCTGCTGTATCAGGATAAAAACCTAAATATTTAGTAAGGTTTAAAATGAAAATCAAATGAAAGTTGCCGTAATCTTTTAAATTATCTAATAATTGCAAATTAATAGCTAAGTAATCATACAAATCTTTATTTACCGTTTCCTCTTTTAGAGCGTTCGTTAAAAATTCTGCAATAAAATAAACCAAGGTGTTTTTGTACATATCACTAAACAAGGTTTTGTAAGCATAAGCTATTTTTACTTCACGTATAAAATCTAAACTTTCTTTATCCGTATGACTTGCTATTACTTCTAGCTGCATTAAAGGCTGAAAATGTGCTTTTTTTATTTTCCCTTTCTTACGTGTCAAAATGCCCTTTAGCATATAGCTTCGCAGCCCATCAGACTCGGTATAGCATTTAGCAATAAGGCTGCTATCTCCATACTTAATTGTATTTAGTACTAGTAATTTTGTTTGAACTAATGCCATTATTAATTAATTACCATTAGTTTTAACAGTTTAGTTTCCGCAGCATCTGCACTAATAATATGCACCAAATACACACCACTAGCCACATGATGTGTCCCAAAAGCGGTCAAGTCCCACTGCACCGTTCCACCTTCTGAAATAGCTTCGTAAACAAGATTACCTGTAACATCGGTTATTTTTACATTAGCATCTTTTATAAGGTTTTTTATGGTAACAAGCCCTGTATAGTTAGGTCGCACAGGATTAGGAAACACATAAGCATCATCTAAATTTGGAGCAGGTTCGGTTGCTGTTCCGTCAAAAGAAACCAAACCTTTGGATGTTGCAAAAAACACTTCGCCTGTACTTGCATCAATAGCGATATCATCTACACTATTGGTTGGCAAAGGCGAATTGGCTACTGTAAAGTGGTATATAACATCTTTTCCATTGGCAGAAGTATAAAAAACTCCTGTATCTTGTGTAGCAAACCATTTATTATTATTACCATCTACAGCAATATCAGAAATCCACTGTTGGTCCAAGAGCAACTTAGGAATACCGTCATCAAGTATTACTATTGGGTTTGCTTGCGGGTCTGGATTGTCAAAAAATCCTGCTAAATCATTTAAAACTACCAAGCCCGTTTGAGTACCTATCCAAAGGGTATTGTTATGGTCTATAGCTATGGAACGCACATCAATATTAGGCAAGCCACCATTTGCCCCTTCAACTATATTTTTTATCCGATTACCTGCTGTATCATAACCAATAACGCCATGATAGGGTGTTCCCATCCATTTTACGCCATTATTATCTATAAGTATATTACAATAATCCGCATGTTCTCCATTGGGAATAATATCGGCTACCGAAAAATTTTCCCAAGTATCTGTTACAGCTTCATAGCTATGAATAGCATTTTCTACAAGGGCATTGGTCATCCACAGTTTACCACTAGTATCAAGAGTATTCGTTCCATTTCTAATTTCTAAAGGAATTGGATTAGGTATTACACTTAAATCTTGCTGTGTAGAATTACTTGTATTATATACAGCGAAAACCGTATCGTCAGTTACTTTGAGTAGTCCATCTTTATAGGAACTGATATATACTTCATTCGTATTATCAGGATTAATAGTAGGTTTTACTAAGTTTCTAAGCTGAAAGTCATCATATTTATGATTTATCCAAGTGGCTGTTTCACGGTTATAATGACTAAGTCCTCGTTCGCGCAGTGGATAAGGATTGTAATACACCGTATAATCACCAAAAACAGTCCATAGCTCACCTTGCATCGCATCAATACCAAAAATGGTGTTCATCAGCGGCCCATCAGGATGTATTTCTTCTAATGTACTTG
>CAYPAK010000023.1:4800-13981 GCA_964408665.1 uncultured Flavobacteriaceae bacterium
TATTTCTAGCAGTCCGTTTTTGTAGCCAATAATTGTTTTTTGGTATGTTTCGCTGTAGTGAATTGCTGTTATTTCATTTCCTGAAAGTCCATCTAATGTAGATTTTGTAATAAAACTCCCTGTGTTTTCATCATAAATAAAAATACTGTTTTCTGCCGCGGCAACTAGTTTACTATTAGCATAATCCATAGCAACTATGTTATTATAAGAGAAATAGGCATTCCAATTATCATAATGCTGTGCCAGCCCTAGAAAAGGCATCAGTAGGAATAGTAGTTTTAGGATTCGTTTCACGTATAAATCATTTATATAATACAACGCATATAATGCTATTATATTGGTTTAATAAAGCTGTATTGCTTTATTTAGTATCTCATTAATCGTTTCTAGAGGTAAATCTTCATTTGCTTTAAGTTTAAGAATAGGTATTAACTTTCTATTCCCTAATTCAAGTTTTGGATGTTTTATTGCTAAACCCTTAACGACACCTATATAAGGTTCTTTTGTTTTTTTATCAGTCCAAATATAGCAAAACATTTTTTTCTTATAATAAAAAAACGGGATTTTATACTTCCATTCAGGAGTAATATCCTTGTCAATAGCTAGAATAATGCTTCGCAAAGCTAAAAAGCAGGCTTGCAAAGGCTCATCAAGATTGGCGTAAAAATTTTCTAAAGGCGTAGTCATAAGATGCTAATATACATCTTTTTTTTACAAAAAAAGCCTCAAACAATGTTTGAGGCTTTTTGATAATTTATTAAAAACGTATTATCCTAATTGAACACGTTTAAAATCTTTGATAGCTACATCTCCAAAAGAATTTACGTAATCAGCAACTGATTTCTTTTCATCCATAATGAAGTTTTGGTCTAGTAAACATTGTTCTTGGTCTAAAGTCGTATTATCAGAGATAAAACGCTCTATTTTACCAGGAATAATTCTATCCCATATTTTCTCTGGTTTACCTTCAGCTTTAAGTTCTGCTTTAGCATCTTCTTCTGCTTTAGCCAAAACCTCAGGAGTAATTTGAGACATAGAAATGTATTGTGGCACATTGATTAGGTGTTTACCTAAACGTGCGCGTTCTTCATTATCTTTTTCTATTGCAGCAATTCTTGCAGCAGTTTCTGCTTGTACAAAATCTGCATCAAAATCTTTGTAAGACAATGTGCTTGCTCCCATAGAAGCTACTTGCATCGCTACACTTTTTGTAAGCTCTGCTGCTTTGTCTATCTTTTCAGTAAGACCAACGATAGCTGCAATTTTGTTTACGTGCACATAAGCACCAACGTAAGGAGCTGCTAATTTTTCAAAAGCAGTTACATCAATTTTCTCACCGATAACACCTGTTTGTTCTATTAGCTTTTCTGCAACAGTCATTCCGCCAAAATCTGCGGCTAAAAATGCTTCTTTACTGTCATAGTTAATTGCGATATCTACAAATTCTTGCGCTAGGGCTTTAAATGTATCATTTTTACCAACGAAATCTGTTTCACAAGCCAAAACAATAACTACACCTTCGGTATTATCATCGTTTATTTTTGCTATTGCAACACCTTCAGAAGAATCTCTATCTGCTCTTTTAGCAGCAATTTTTTGTCCTTTTTTACGAAGAACTGTTATTGCTTCATCAAAGTTACCTTCTGCTTCTACTAATGCATTTTTACAATCCATCATACCAGCTCCGGTAGCATCTCTTAATTTTTTTACATCTGCAGCACTTATTTTTGCCATTTTTGTTTTATTTTAAAATTGAATGATTATTCTTTAGTTTCTTTTTTGTCTGCTTTTGCAGCATCTTTTTCTGCTTTTGCAGCTTGTGCTTTTTCTTTATCAGCTTTTCTGCTTGACAAACCTTCTTTTACAGCTTCTGCCATATGACCTACTATTAAATCAATAGATTTAGTAGCATCATCATTAGCAGGAACAGGAAACTGTACTAATCTAGGGTCAGTATTTGTATCTACTAATGCAAAGATTGGAATTTTCAGCTTTCTAGCTTCTGCAACAGCAATGTGTTCTTTGATAATATCAACAACAACTAATGCTCCAGGTATACGCGTCATATCAGAAATAGAACCTAAGTTTTTTTCTAATTTTTCTCTAAGACGAGAAACTTGCAAACGTTCTTTTTTAGATAAAGTATTAAACGTACCATCTTGCTTCATTCTATCTATAGTAGCCATTTTTTTAACAGCTTTACGGATAGTAGCAAAGTTAGTAAGCATTCCTCCAGCCCATCTTTCTGTAATATATGGCATATTAACATCAGCGGCGTGTTTAGAAACGATTTCTTTTGCTTGTTTTTTGGTAGCTACAAAAAGTATTTTTCTACCAGATGCTGCTATTTTTGCTAAAGCAGTTTTTGCTTCATCAAGTTTTGCAGCTGTTTTGTACAAGTTTATGATGTGAATCTCATTTTTGGCAGTATAAATATACGGTGCCATGTTTGGATTCCATTTTCTTGTAAGATGCCCGAAGTGTACTCCTGCATCTAATAATTCTTTAATTTCTATATTTTTTGACATTTTCTTTTTTGTTTTAGTTTACATTCCTATGAAGTTAGCAATGTGCAAGTGGCGCTTTTGCGGCCTTGCTCATTTGGATGCTAAACTGAGCAGCGGTTATGCTGCTTGTTCTTCAATAAATAAATGAACATTGTCTGCAATTTTATGCAAACGATTACTATTAACGTTTTGAGAATTGGTATTTCTTTCTCGCTTTCTTTTGACCGAATTTTTTACGTTCAACCATTCTCGGGTCTCTTGTCATTAAGCCTTCTGCTTTAAGTAAAGGTTTGTTTTCTTCATTAAAAGCTACAAGAGCTCTAGAAATTCCTAAACGTATTGCTTCTGCTTGACCTGTAATTCCTCCTCCGTAAACATTTACTTTTACGTCAAAACTTCCAACAGTGTTTGTAAGTTCAAACGGTTGGTTTATTTTGTATTGTAATGTTCCTGTAGGGAAAAATTCTGTATAGTCTTTTCCGTTGATAGTTACTTTCCCAGTACCATCAGAAAGATAAACACGTGCTACTGCCGTTTTTCTTCTTCCTATTTTATGAATAGTATCCATATATTAATTAATCGTTAAAGTTTATTACTTTAGGTTTCTGAGCATCGTGTTTGTGATCAGTCCCAACGTAAACATATAAATTTTTAAATAATGCTCTTCCTAATTTGTTTTTAGGTAGCATCCCTTTTACTGCTTTTTCAACTAGTCTTGATGGGTCTTTCCCAAACAATTCTGTAGCTGTCAAAGAGCGTTGTCCTCCTGGATAACCTGTGTGGCGAATGTACGATTTGTCCGTCCATTTTTTTCCAGTCAATTGAATTTTTTCCGCATTGATGATGATGACATTGTCACCACAGTCCACGTGCGGCGTAAAGTTCGTCTTATGTTTACCTCTAATGAGTTTTGCAACCTCAGAAGCAAGACGACCTAACGACTTTCCTGCAGCATCTACTAGCAACCACTCTTTCTGAGCCGTTTTGCTATTGGCAGATACTGTTTTGTAACTTAATGTGTCCATAATTATTTATTAATTTATTAATTTAACTTAAAACCAGTAATAACGTGTTGTCAAGCATTTTACTGCCTTACTTCACAAAACAACATGGTATTACCAAGTGTTTTAAGAGCTTGCAAAGATACAAAACATTTACTTTTAAGCAAGTTATATTTTGTTTTTTATTTCTAGGTATTACTTTGTTTTTCTGCTATTTAACATATTTACGTTTCCAATTGCTGTATTAATTCACAAAAAAATCATATCTTTGGCTATTATTTTTACAAAAAACACCTTTTATGATGAAAAAAAATACTTTTATATTCCGATTAGCTTTACTGATTATTCCTATTTTAGGATTATTCTTGTTCACTTCTTATTCTAGTGGTGCTCCTGATGGTTATAGCGGTTCTCCTGGAGATGGCGGAAACTACTGTTCTGCTTGTCATCTTGGAACTAATAACAATTACAACAACCAATCTACTATTTCTAGTAATATCCCCGCTGAAGGATATACTCCCGGGCAAACATACACTATTACTGTTACCCCTAATTCTACTGCTCCTAAACACGGGTTTGAGATTACAGCAGAAAACAGCAGCAATACTAAAGTTGGGGAATTCTTAAGCACAGCGACAACTACTTATCCTGGAACAGCTCACACCGCTCTAACACATAATGCGCCTATTACTAGTGGCGTTTGGTCTTTTGACTGGGTTGCACCTAGTACAACTGAAGGAACTATTACATTTTATGCAGCTATCAATGCCGTAAATGGCGATGGCGCCGCTTATGATAATCAAGACGAGCCTATTACTACTTCACTTACTGTAAACCAAACTGCCGCAGGAGTTGCTAATCTTGAAAATACTTTTTTTAGCTTAGCAGAAAACCCTGTTCGTGATTTTATTATGGTTAATTTTAACCAAGAATTATCTGGAACATATAGCATTTATGATATAGCAGGAAAAAAAATACAAGAAGCTGATTTTAAAAATAAAAATGAGTTAACTATCAATAGTAATACGCTTAAAATAGGTATGTATATTCTTAAAATAACTAGTACTGATTTAGCACAAAATGTACAATTTATAAAGCACTAATAGTAAACTGTTTTTCAACAACACCAGCAATAAGCACATAGCACAATAGTACTGTGTGCTTATTTAGTTTAAAACACTAAAAAACCTTTTAAATTAAGTTAAATTTAATAAAAAAATAGCTTAACTAATCTAATAATAATTGTAGTTTTGTAGTTACAAATTTTACTCAAATGAAACTGAAAAATATTTTTAAATTATTATATAGTACAAGACTAATGTCTATCGTTATCCTTTCCTTTGCAGTAGCTATGGCAGCAGCTACATTTATAGAAAATGATTACGGAACTCCTACTGCAAAAGCTGTGATATACAACACCAAATGGTTTGAACTATTAATGTTGCTATTAACTGTTAATTTTATAGGAAACATCTTTAAATACCGTCTCTTTCGTAGAGAAAAATGGTCGGTATTTTTATTTCATATTGCATTTATAGTTACGCTGCTAGGCGCATTTATCACGAGATACTACAGCTTTGAAGGCGTAATGCCTATACGTGAAGGCGAAACTAGTAGCACTATTTATTCTAATAGAACATATATAACTACCCGAGTTGACAATAACAAAGTAATGAAAGACTACGGTACAGATTCACCTGTTTTATTTGGACGGATTGGAAGTAACAGCTACCACCTTGCTGATGCTTTTGGGCAAGAAAACAAAACACCTTTTAATATTGAGCTTATAGATTATGTATATAAAGCTAAAGCATATTTAGAAAAAGATGACGCTGGCGATAACTACATTCATATTGTAGAATCTAGCAGCGGATCTCGAAATGATATTTTCCTTAAAGAAGGTGATGTAATCAGTATCAAAAATATACTGTTTACTTATAATAATCCTGTTGATGGCGCTTTTAATTTTAGCAGCAAAAATGGACAAAACTTTATGCAACCTATATTTGACGGTACATATATGGAAATGCAAACTAGGCAGTTTACGAATGTTCCCAAAGACAGTTTATCACCATTACAAATCAAAAAATTATACACATTTAATAATTTACGTTTTGTAATAAAAGAAGTAACCAAAGGGAAAGTGCTCAGTAAAACAGCTTCAAAAAAAGAACAAGCTACATATCCTTATGACGCTTTAACCTTTAAAATAAGCTCTGGAGACGAAAGCAAAACTGTTACTGTAAAAGGAACAGGAAATGCTATAGGCGAACCAAAACATGTAACCGTTAATGGGTTAAATTTCAATATTGCCTACGGTTCTAAGGCGCTACAATCTCCATTTTCATTAAAACTACGTGATTTTGAAATGCAACGCTACCCAGGAACTAACTCCCCTTCTTCGTATGCAAGTGAAGTAACCGTTATAGACCACGACAAATCATTTGACTATCGTATATTTATGAACCACGTTTTGGACTACAAAGGGTATCGCTTTTTTCAATCATCGTATGACAAAGATGAAAAAGGAACTGTACTTTCTGTAAATCACGATTATTGGGGCGCTTTAATTACTTATATTGGTTATACATTAATGGGTATTGGTATGTTTTTCTCTTTATTTTGGAAAGGAACACGTTTTACCGAATTGAATCAAAAATTGAAAAAATTAACCGCTAAAAAGAATGCTTTACTACTACTATTTTTAAGCTTTGGTTTTGGTGCTTTTGCACAGAGCCACCAAGCAAGCGAACTCACTCCTGAGCAGTTGCAAAAAGTAAGTGTAAGCAGGGAACACGCCGATAAATTTGCACACTTAGTTATCCAAGATAATCAAGGGCGATTAAAACCCATAAACACTTATGCGCTTGAATCACTTCGTAAAATATTTAAGGCTGACGAGTATAAAGGTTTAACCGCAGAACAAGTATTGTTATCAGCACAATTAAACCCTGTACTTTGGAGTAAAGAGCCCATTATACACTCACGCGTAGAACGCCTAGGTAAAGGAAGTAAATTACTAAAAGACCTCGGTTTTAAAGATTCCGAATATACTACTATTGTTAACTTTTTTAATAAAGGAGATTATTACTTACAAAACATCGTAAATGAGTCACTTCGGAAGAAAAAATCTGATAGAACTGCCTTAGATACCGAAATTGTAGATTTAGATGAACGTGTTAATATTTGGTACAATATTCTTGATGGCACGCTAATGCATATTTATCCAAAAGTAAACGACCCTAACAATAAATGGTATGCAGGTATAGATAAAAAAGCCTTTGTAAAGCAAGATACGATGGTGCTAAAACTGCATCAGCTTTATATGAATTCTTTAAAAACAGCTATAAAGTCTAAAGACTATAAAGATGCAGATAATTATCTTGAGATGATTGCTTCATACCAAAAAAAGGTAGGAGCAGCCGTAATGCCTCCTGCAAAAAAAATAGATTTAGAGATAAAATACAACCGCTATAACGTGTTTTTTAAACTCTTGATTTTTTATTTTAACGTAGGTTTATTATTAATCATCTTAGCATTCATTGACTTATTTTATCCTAATAAAAAATGGGTCATAAACAGTACTAGAGCAGTAATTGGCATTGCTGTTTTAGGATTAATAGCACATACTTTTGGCTTGGCAGCTCGTTGGTATGTTTCGGGTCATGCGCCTTGGAGTAACAGTTACGAAGCCACTATTTTTATAGCTTGGGTTATTATCATTGCTGGATTATTATTTACGAGAAATAGAACCAAATTCATCATAGCAGGTGCCGTATTGTTTGCAGGATTCTTATTTGGAATTGCACACGGTAATTTAATGAATCCTGAAATGACCAACCTTGTGCCTGTATTAAAATCATATTGGCTAATGGTACACGTAGCTGTAATCACTGCTAGTTATGGGTTTTTAGGCCTAGGCGCATTATTAGGCTCATTTGTATTATTGCTGTTTTTAATACAAACCAAAGAAAATAAACACAAATTAACCGATACCATAAAAGAATTAAGCTACATTAACGAGATGACATTGACCATAGGACTCTATATGCTTTCGGTCGGAACATTTTTAGGAGGTGTTTGGGCTAATGAATCTTGGGGAAGATATTGGTCTTGGGATCCAAAAGAAGTTTGGGCACTTATCTCTATGATGATTTACATTTTCATACTCCATATGCGTCTAGTACCTGGTTTACGTGGTAAATTTGCTTTTAATTTTGCTAGTATGATATCTATTTCCACACTGATGATGACTTATTTTGGAGTGAATTATTACCTTGCAGGTATGCACTCTTATGGTAAAGGAGACCCAGTTCCTATTCCAACATGGCTCTATTATTTTGTGGCTTTTGTAGTAGTATTCTCTATAGCATCTTATATTAAGTACAAGAAAATTATGAAAAAATAATACTTTACTATTATGGTATTGTATTTGCAATATACTAACAGAAGTTTAATCGGTTTAAACTGAAAAAATATTAATAAAAATAATTATGAAAAAAATAACAACTACATTAATAATACTATTAAGCATAGTATCATTACATGCCCAAAAGAAACACGTTACCCTTATGGCTGTTGGCGATATAATGATGGGAACTTCATTCCCTAGCAAAAGCTATTTGCCTGCTTCTGGCGTAAACCCATTTGAGAAAGTAAAAGATACTTTAGCTAAAGCAGATATACTGTTTGGAAACTTAGAAGGCACATTAACCGATACTGGCAAAAACGCTAAGCATTGTAAAGACCCATCAAAATGCTATTCATTTAAATCACCTACATTTCTAGCGCAATACCTAAAATCTACAGGTTTTGATGTAATGAGTATTGCCAATAATCACATTGGAGATTTTGGAAAATTAGGTATTAAAAACACCAAAAAAACATTAGACGCTAATAATATTGCTCACGCAGGCGTGTATTCTAAACCAGATACTATTTTTATAAGAGATGGTATTAAATATGGATTTGCAGCATTTGCACCAAATAATGATACACCAAAAATTTACAATATAGCCAAAGCTAAAGCTACTATTGCGAAATTAAATGCTGAGTGTGATATTGTTATTGTTTCATTTCACGGTGGGGCTGAAGGAGCAAAATATACACATATAACACGTCAAACGGAGAAGTTTTACGGAGAAAACCGAGGTAATGTTTACAAATTTGCACACGAAATGATTGATGCTGGAGCAGATGTAATCTTGGGTCAAGGTCCTCACGTAGGTAGAGCGGTAGAAGTTTATAAAAATAAATTTATAGCTTATAGTTTGGGTAATTTTTGCACCTACAATCGCTTTAACTTAACAGGGGTAAAAGGCTTTGCTCCTATCTTAAAACTAGAAATAGATAGTACTACAGGTCAATTTATAAAAGGAAAAATAATATCTGCCAAGCAACAAAGAGGCGTTTATCCATACATAGACAAAACTAACGCTGCTTATAAAGAAATTAAAAAATTAACACTAGCAGATTTCCCTGAAAATAAATTAGCTTTTTCAGATGATGGAACTTTTACTATAAAGTAATTGAATTGGTGTTAAAACCTAAAAAAAGCCCTTGAAATCATAGATTTCAAGGGCTTTTACTTGTACTCGAGGTGGGAATCGAACCCACACTCCCGAAAGAACTGGATTTTGAATCCAGCGCGTCTACCAATTCCGCCACTCGAGC
>CAYPAK010000024.1:0-6359 GCA_964408665.1 uncultured Flavobacteriaceae bacterium
TAGTTTTTCTAGTAAAATAAAAAATAAAATAGATTTATTAACAATAACTATTTTTTGTTCTAAAAAAATTACTATCTTTGCGGGCTCATAATTGATGAATAATGAAGAAATTAAAGGATTATAACATATCTTTTATAGGATTAAAAGACGGAGAACATCAGTTTGAGTACGAAATAGATAATTCGTTCTTTGAACTTTTTGATTATACAGAGCTTAATGATACCGCTTTAAAGACTACGGTAGATTTGGTAAAAAGACCAAATATGCTAACGTTGCAATTTAAAGCATTAGGAAGTGTAGGTGTAAACTGTGATGTGTCTAACGAACCTTACCAAGAAACTATTGATAGTGAATTAAAATTAGTAGTAAAGTTTGGAGATTCGTTAAACGATGATAATGAAGAATTACTCATCGTGCCTCATAATACATATGAGTTAAATGTAGCACATTATATTTATGAAATGCTTATACTTGCATTGCCTACTAAAAGAGTACACCCAGGTGTGCTAGATGGTACATTAAAATCTGAAATATTAGATAAGTTAAGAGAATTAGAACCAAAAATAAACGAAGAAGTCGAGGAAGTAGATCCTCGTTGGAATAAATTAAAAGGATTAATAAAATAAAAAACAAGGAAAAATGGCACATCCTAAGAGAAAAATATCGAAACAGAGAAGAAACAAGAGAAGAACGCATTACAAAGCATCAGTTCCTCAAATTGCAACAGACCCAACAACTGGAGAAGCGCATTTGTATCACAGAGCGCATTGGAATGAAGGGAAATTGTATTACAGAGGTCAAGTATTGATCGATAATACAGCAACTGAAGAAGTAGCATAATACTTTTGCAAAAAAAACAAAAAAACCTTCATTTTGGAGGTTTTTTTATTTAAAATGAGTAAAAATTAGAATAAAAAGCAGAAAAAACACCCTTTTTCTGCTTTTTATTTTATTAATTTGCCATCTGTTTTCTAACCAAAAATAGTTTTATGAACAAAATTACTGCAGCCATAACAGGTGTAGGTGCTTACCTGCCAGAATACAAGTTAACCAATAAAATATTGGAAACTATGGTAGATACTAATGATGAGTGGATTGTGTCCCGCACAGGAATAAAAGAACGTAGAATTCTTAAAGAATCTAATGCAGGAACGTCTTATATGGCTATTCGTGCTGCTCAAGTATTATTCAAAAAACACAATATAGACCCAAAGACGGTTGATTTGGTGATTGTCTCTACAGCAACACCAGATATGCAAGCCGCTTCTACAGCAGTATATACAGCAACAGAAATAGGAGCAACCAATGCTTTTGCTTTCGATTTGGAAGCGGCATGTTCTAGTTTTCTTTATGGTATGTCTGTAGCTTCAAAATATATAGAATCAGGAAGGTATAAACGGGTGCTGCTTATAGGTGCAGATAAATGTTCTTCTATGATAGATTATACAGATAGAGCTACTTGTATTATTTTTGGTGACGGTGCAGGAGCGGTTCTTTTTGAACCTAACACCGAAGGTTTAGGATTACAAGATGAGTATTTACGCAGCGATGGCTTTGGTAGAGATTTTTTAAAGGTGGAAGCAGGAGGCTCTGTTTTACCAACTACAATAGAAACTCTTGAGCAAGGAAAAAACTTTGTGTACCAAGATGGGCGTACGGTATTTAAACATGCTGTTTCTAATATGGCAGATGCTGCAGAAAAGATATTAGCTCAGAACAATTTAAAGAAAGAAGACATACAATGGTTAGCAGCACATCAAGCCAATAAAAGAATAATTGATGCAACTGCTAATAGAATAGGCTTGGAAGAAAAACAAGTACTTGTAAATATAGATAAGTATGGAAATACAACTTCTGCAACACTGCCATTATTGCTTTGGGATTTTGAAAAAAAATTCAAAAAAGGAGATAACATAATTTTTGCTACCTTTGGTGGCGGTTTCACTTGGGGAGCTATTTACTACAAGTGGGCATATTAATTAATATAAAAAAACAATCAAAATATATATCTTATGGACATTAAAGAAATACAAAGTTTAATCAAATTTGTAGCCAAATCAGGAGCCAGTGAAGTTAAACTTGAAATGAAAGACATCAAGATTACCATTAAAACAGGTCAAGAAAGTAATACTACTATTATTCAGCAATCAGCACCTCAAGGTGTAGCAGCAATACCTGTACAGCAAGCGGCATCAGCAGTTCCTAATGCTGAAGTAGCGGCGACTAATGATACAGTAGCAGACGATAAATATATCACTATAAAATCACCAATGATAGGTACTTTTTATAGAAAACCATCACCTGACAAACCTAATTTTGCAGAAGTTGGCGATACTGTTTCAGAAGGGACACCTGTTTGTATTATAGAAGCAATGAAACTTTTTAACGAAATAGAATCAGAAGTATCTGGAAAAATAGTTAAAATCCTTGTAGATGATGCTAGTCCAGTAGAGTTTGATCAGCCTTTGTTTTTAGTTGACCCATCATAGTCTTTTTGTTTAATTAATTTTTAACTGATGTTTAAAAAAGTATTAATTGCCAATAGAGGCGAGATAGCGCTGCGTATTATCCGTACATTGCGCGAAATGGGGATACAGTCTGTAGCTGTTTATTCTACTGCAGATGCAGAAAGTTTACATGTAAAGTTTGCCGATGAAGCCATATGTATAGGGCCTGCTCCAAGTAGTGAATCATATCTTAAAATGGCTAATATAATTGCCGCAGCAGAAATCACTAATGCAGATGCTATTCATCCTGGTTATGGTTTTTTAGCTGAAAACGCAAAATTCTCTAAACTTTGTGAAGATCATAATATTAAGTTTATAGGAGCAACCCCAGCAATGATTGATAAAATGGGCGATAAAGCCTCTGCTATTGCTACTATGAAAGCTGCAGGAGTACCTACAGTTCCAGGTTCAGATGGTTTGATTCCAGATTTTGAAACTTGTGAGAAACTAGCTAAAAAAATAGGTTATCCTGTTATGCTAAAAGCTACTGCTGGTGGTGGCGGAAAAGGAATGCGTGCTGTTTGGAAAAAAGAAGACTTAAAAGATGCTTGGGATTCTGCACGTCAAGAGTCAAAAGCTGCATTTGGTAATGATAGTATGTATATGGAAAAGCTTATAGAAGAGCCAAGACATATAGAAATACAAATTATAGGAGATGCTTTTGGTAAAGCCTGTCATTTGTCAGAGCGCGATTGCTCTATACAAAGACGTCATCAAAAATTAGCAGAAGAAACTCCTTCGCCATTTATGACAGAAGCGCTTCGTAAAAAAATGGGTGATGCGGCAGTAAATGCAGCAGAAGCTATAAAGTATGAAGGAGCAGGAACAGTAGAGTTTTTGGTAGATAAACACAGAAACTACTATTTTATGGAAATGAATACACGTATTCAGGTGGAGCATCCTATTACAGAGCAAGTAATTGATTATGATTTAATACGTGAGCAAATACTAGTTGCGGCAGGAGTGCCAATTTCAGGGAAAAATTATTTCCCAAAATTGCATGCTATAGAGTGTCGTATAAATGCTGAAGACCCCTTTAATGATTTTAGACCTTCTCCAGGAAGAATCACTACATTTCATGCGCCAGGAGGTCATGGCGTGCGTTTAGATACTCATGTTTATGCAGGGTATATGATACCGCCTAATTATGATTCTATGATTGCTAAGTTAATTACGACAGCGCAAACAAGAGAAGAAGCTATTAATAAAATGAAAAGAGCTTTAGATGAATTTATCATAGAAGGTGTAAAAACTACGATACCATTTCATAGACAATTAATGGATCATCCTGATTTTGTAGCAGGTAACTTTACTACTAAATTTATGGAAGATTTTGAAATTAAACCACTTTAGTGTTTGTATTTTAAATAAAATAGATATCTTTGTGCCATAATGAATTGTTAAACAGTATGAAAAAGTTAAACAAACTAGTAATTATAGGCTTGTTTTTAGTAACAAGCACTACAGTTTTTGCAGATGGAACACCACCGCCGCCAGGACCTCCAAATCCGCCAGTACCAATAGCTGGAGCTGTTTTAGGTTTGTTTGTGGTAGGAGCTGCTTATGGAGTTAAAAAGATAAAAAATTTGTAAAACTAAGCCTACATTAATTGTAGGCTTTTTTAGCTTAAAGAAATATGAAAATAGGAATATCTGTAGGAGATTTAAATGGAATAGGTTTAGAAATAATATTAAAAACTTTTTCAAATTTCACGAGTTTTAAAAATACAACACCTATAGTTTTTGCTTCTAAACAAGCTGTTGAAGACTATCAAAAAAAACTTAGAAGTAGTTTTCGAGTGAATTATATTAAATCAGTTGAAGATGCAAAAGAGCATAATTTAAATGTTTTAACTATTTGGGATAATGTAATTTCACTCCAAATAGGAACGCCCTCAAAAGAAACAGGTAAACATGCTGTAATTTCTTTTGTAAAAGCGGTAGCGTTTTTAAAAAATAATAAAATAGACGCTTTAGTTACCGCGCCAATAGATAAAAAAACCATTCAATCAAAATATTTTTATTTCCCAGGACATACTGATTATTTAATTAAAGAATTGGCAGGTGAAGGCATGATGCTTTTGATGACAAAAACGCTGCGAGTTGGTTTGGTTACCGATCATTTACCAATTCGCGAAGTCGCAACAGCTATTACAGAAGACCGTATTATAACTAAAGCAGTAGCATTAGATAAGTGTTTGAAGCAAGATTTCGCTATAAAAAAACCAAAAATTGCCTTGTTAGGACTTAATCCTCATTGTGGAGATAATGGTGTAATTGGCACGGAAGATGATGAGATTGTCAGTCCAGCAATAGCCCAGCTTGTGCATAATGGAATTGCCGCTTTTGGTCCTTTTCCTGCGGATAGCTTTTTTGGAAGTGGCAATTATAAAAACTACGATGCGATACTAGCCATGTATCACGACCAAGGACTCACGCCGTTTAAAACACTTTCTTTTGGTAAGGGGGTTAATTATACCGCTGGATTAAATAAAGTGCGAACCTCGCCAGATCACGGAACTGCCTATGATATTGCAGGAAGAAATAAAGCAGATGAAAGCTCTTTTAAAGAAGCAGTACTGGCAGCAATAGAAATAGTTAATAATAGAAAATAGCTTAGTAGTAAAACGGTATTTTGTCTTAATTAACATTTATAAGCTTCTTTATTTAAAATTCCCAAGCAAAAATGTAACTTTGTAGCAAATAATAAAAATATGTACGGAACAATAAAAGAACATTTGGCAAAAGAACTTGCCGCAATAAAAGAAGCAGGCTTGTATAAAGCAGAACGAATAATTACTTCTTCACAAGATGCAATCATAAAACTTAATGATGGAAGCGAAGTAATTAATTTTTGTGCGAATAATTATTTAGGACTATCTAATAATAAAGCAGTAATACAAGCGGCTAAAGACACCATGGACTCTCACGGTTATGGCATGTCTTCTGTTCGTTTTATCTGTGGAACACAAGATATACACAAAGAATTAGAACAAAAAATAGCTGATTTTTATCAAACGGAAGATACAATACTCTATGCAGCAGCATTTGATGCTAATGGTGGCGTTTTTGAACCTTTGTTAACTAAAGAAGATGCTATTATATCAGATTCATTAAACCACGCTTCTATTATAGATGGAGTGCGTTTATGTAAAGCAGCTCGTTATCGTTATGCAAATAACGATATGAAAGCATTAGAAGAACAATTAATTGAAGCAAATAAAAACAATCATCGCTTTAAGATAATAGTTACTGATGGTGTGTTTTCTATGGATGGTATAGTAGCGCAATTAGATAAAATATGTGATTTAGCCGATAAATATGATGCTTTGGTAATGGTTGATGAATGTCATGCGGCAGGTTTTATAGGAAAAACAGGAAGAGGCACTATTGAACTGAAAAATGTAATGGGGCGTGTAGATATTATAACAGGAACATTAGGAAAGGCTTTTGGTGGTGCTATGGGAGGTTATACTACAGGAAAAAAAGAAATTATTGAGATTTTACGTCAACGCTCCAGACCATATTTGTTTTCTAACTCATTAGCTCCAGCAATAGTCGGTGGTTCTTTAAAAGTATTTGATATTATTGCTAATGACACTTCTTATAGAGATAAGCTAGAAGAAAATGCAAATTATTTTAGAGAAAAAATGCAGAATGCAGGTTTTGATATTGTAAAAGGTGAAGCAGCAATAGTGGCGGTAATGTTATATGATGCTAAGGTAGCACAAGAAATGGCAAGCGCTTTGCTTGATGAAGGTATTTATGTAGTTGGCTTCTTTTACCCTGTTGTGCCTAAAGAAAAAGCAAGAATTAGGGTTCAATTATCGGCAGGACATGATAGAAAACACCT
>CAYPAK010000024.1:6459-13837 GCA_964408665.1 uncultured Flavobacteriaceae bacterium
AGCAATGGCACAAGACGACAACAATCCTTGGATTATCGGGGTTGGAATTAACAGTGTAGATTATTACCCTGTAAACACAAATTCATTAGACCCAGCAGCAACCAACAACATGAATGGTTGGGGTGATGAGTACTTCAATACTGCTAAGCATTGGAACACATTAAAAGCACTTTCTAGATTTCACGTAGGAAGATATTTAGGAAAAGGTTTTACTTTTGAAGTAGCTCCTTCTATTAATAAAATCACTAAAATGGGTGATAATACTATGGCAAGCCAAACATACTTTGCAGTTGATGGTTCTATTAAATACGCCATAAAAAATGCTTTTGGGAAAAGTGAATCTAGCTTCTTCCAACCTTACGCTTACTTTGGTGGAGGTTATACTTGGTTAAACTGGATTGGTGCAGGAACAATGGATGCAGGTTTAGGAGCTAACTTTTGGGTTAGTGAAAATGCAGCTATTACTATGCAAACAGGTTATAAACATGATTTTGAAGACTACTTCAATTCTCACTTTCAACACTCTTTAGGTCTTGCTTTCAAATTTGGAGGAAAAGATACTGATGGTGATGGTATCTATGATAAAGATGATGCTTGTATAGAAACACCAGGTTTACCTAACGAAAATCCAGAATTAAACGGATGTCCTGATACAGACGGAGACGGTGTATTTGATAAAGAAGATAACTGTCCTGAAGTTGCAGGTCCAGTTGCTAACCACGGTTGTCCTGATTCTGATGGAGATGGAGTTTCTGATGATGTAGAGGCTAAAGATGGTACAGATGCAAATGACAACTGTTCTTTTGTAATGGCTTCTCAAAATGTTGAGCCAACTGCTGCTTGGAAAGCTGCTGATTGTGATGGTGATGGTGTAACTAATGCTACAGAAAAATCAGATAGTACAGATGCTTTAAACCCATGTAACTACAATGCTAGTTCTGTAACAGTTGCTCAAACTGCTGCTTGGAAAGCTATGGATTGCGATGGTGATGGTGTTACTAACGGAAAAGAAGTTTCTGATAGTACTGACCCACAAGATGTTTGTTCTTACAAAGAGGCTAGTATTACACTTACTCAGTCTGATGCTTGGAAAAATGCTGATTGTGATAATGACGGTGTAAAAAATGGCGTTGATAAATGTCCACTTGAAGCTGGTGTAGCTGCAAATGATGGATGTAAAGGTGCTACAGTGACACAAGTAGAACAAGCTAATAGAGAGTTTATGACTTATGCTAATGATATTCACTTTGTAACTAATAAAGCTGACTTTAGATTAGCTGCAACTCAAACTGCTCTTAATAATATATTAGGTGTAATGTTGAAATATCCAGAAGCTAACTACACAATTGGTGGTCACACTGATAGTAGAGGTTCTGCTACATATAACCAAAAACTTTCTGAAAGAAGAGCTAATGCAGTGAAAAACTGGTTAGTTGCTCACGGAGTAAACACTTCAAAATTAAGCGCTACAGGTTATGGAGAGTCTCAACCAATTGCTACTAATATGAATAAAGCAGGTAGAGCTAAAAACAGACGTGTAGAAGTGAAAATGGTTGGTAAAGTAGAAGTGAAGTAATCACGATACAAAAACTAATTTTACTTAGATAATAATAAAAACATCCAAAATTTGATTTTGGATGTTTTTTTATGCAATAAATCCGTATATTTAAGCCAAATAATTAATATGTCTTTTATAACACAACTAGTTGATAAGGTTTACAGTAATCGTAGCATACAAGAACCTGTAGTTTTTGTTTTGCCATCAAGGCGTGCTGCTGTATTTTTAAAAAAAGTGATAAAAAAACGATTTGAATCACAGTCTTTTTTTATGCCTAAAATTTATGATATCGATAGTTTTATGGGAGAATTATCTCAGTTAGAACGTATAGATAGGCTAGATTTATTATTTGAATTTTACACTATTTACTGTGCACAAACGCCAAAACAACAGCAAGAACCTTTTGATAGTTTTGTTATTTGGGCGAGTACTTTATTAAAAGATTTTAATGATATTTCGGCATATCTGGTAGATATGAAGCAGGTTTTTTCGCATATTGAAGATATAAAAAAGATAGAAGCTTGGCAAGTAGATGGTGAAGATACTGTATTGGTAAAACGATATAAGCAGTTTTGGGTAAAAATAAAAGATTATTATAGCTTGCTAAATGATAATTTATTAGATAATAACAAAGCATATCAAGGCTTACAATATCGTGAAGCAGTAAAAAATTTAACTTTTTTTAAGCCAAAAGGGCAACTTGTTTTTGCAGGGTTTAATGCACTTACTAAAGCCGAAGAAGTTGTTGTGCAACATTTTTTAGATGATGGAGCTGAAATATATTGGGATATTGATAAAAGGATTTATGAAGATTATAATCAAGAGTCTGCATTATTTATCCGTAAGTATGTTCAAAATTGGAATTATTATAAAACGCATAAAATAGCTTGGTTGGGAGATAATTTTGATAAGAAAAACAAAAAAAATATACAACTCGTAGCGGTTTCAAAACAAATAGGACAAGCCAACTATATTAATGAATTATTGAGCAATAAAAAATCAGTTACTAGTACTGCTGTTGTGCTTAATGATGAAAATTTATTGAACCCTGTTCTAAATACATTAACTAGTGTAGATAATCTCAATATTACGATGGGATTTCCTGTTAAATTTAGTAATTATGGCAATTTATTTAATTCGTTATTACGCTTATATGAAAATGCCGTAAAGCAGAGTAAAGGAAATACGCTTCGTTATTATCATAAAGATGTGTTGAATTTTTTAGGAAATCCTTTAATTCAGCGATTAATTAATCAAGAAGAATTAAGAAGAGTTGCACGACTTATAAATAAAAATAATTGGGTTTTTCTAGGAGAAAAACAACTTAAAAAATTAGTGTCTAGTATAAAAAATATAGACTATTTATTTATACAAAAAACAGTAGTTCCTCAAGAGGTGTTTGATAATTGTTTGCAACTTATACAGCAATTACAGCGAGATAAAACTAGTTTGGATAACGAGTATTTACTTCATTTTTATAAGCTATTTACTAAATTAGCAAACTACAATAAGCAATACAATTTTATAAAAGACATCAAAACACTATATAGTTTTTTTCAGCAGTTGTTGAGCCAAGAAACGATAGATTTACAAGGAGAACCATTACAAGGACTACAATTAATGGGGATGCTAGAATCTAGAATGTTAGATTTTGATACATTAATTATGACTTCGGTTAATGAGGGCGTGCTGCCAAGCGGACAAAGTAATAATTCGTTTATACCGTTTGAGGTGCGTATAAGTAATGAGTTGCCAACTTATCAAGAGCGAGATGCTATATTTTCGTATCATTTCTTTAGATTATTATATCGGGTAGAAAATGCATATTTACTTTATAATACGGCTTTAGATGCTTTTGGGTCAGGAGAGCAAAGTCGCTTTTTACTGCAATTAAAAAACGAATGGCAAGATGTTTTTTCTATCACAGAAACGGTTATTAGTCCAAAATTAATAACAAGTAAAGAGGCAGAACTTACCGTATGGAAAAATGCTGCTATATTAGATCGATTAAAAGAAATAGCCGTTTCAGGGTTTTCTCCCTCGGCATTTTCAAGCTATCTTAGAAACCCTTTAGACTTTTATTATAAACGCATACTGAAAGTTTATGAAGAAGATGAAGTAAATGAAGAAGTAGCCGCAAATACCTTTGGTACAATAGTGCATAATACTTTGGAAGCGCTTTATAAACCTTATATAGATACGGTTTTATCTAAAGAATCTTTGACTAAAATGAAGTCAAAAGTAGAATTGTTGGTAGCAAAATATTTTGTTTCAGAATACAAAAACGAATCCTACCAAACGGGTAAAAACAAAATAGCTTTTGAGGTAGCAAAAAAATACATTATAGACTTTATTAATAAAGAAATTAAAGCTGTAGCAGACGGAAGTAAAATAATAATTAGACATTTAGAGACCGAATTTTTAGCCCCATTTGACCATCCTGCATTTGATTTTCCTATTACTATAAAAGGTATCGTAGATAGAATAGATGAGTGTGACGGCGTGATGCGTGTTATAGATTACAAAACAGGTGTTGCTTCGGCTACAAGTTTAGGAATAACAAATTGGGATAAATTATTCACTACAGACAAAGAGAAAGCATTTCAAGTGCTTACTTATGCCTATTTGCTTCAAGAAGGAAAGCAAGTGTTTCGTGATGAAAATAGAGCGATTATTAAAACAAAAGACACAGGATTAGTCTATCCATATCAAGTGGGTGTTTTGTCGTTTAAAAATCAAGCACAAGGATTTTTGCCTTTTTATTATTCAGAAAAAAAAGTAAAAGAGGAGTTTATTCAAGATTTTTTTATTGATAATTATAAAGAACAACTCGCTAGCTTACTAATAACTATTTTTGATGCAGCAATTCCATTTGAAGTAGCAGTTACAGCGTAGTATTATTTTTCGTTTGCTTGTTTTTCTAGTTCTTTTTGAAACTCTTCCATCACAGGTTTTACGGTGCTTTCTGGTATGTCAGATATACGAATATACATTAAGCCATCTACAGCATTATTAAACTTAGGATCAACATTAAAAGCGATAACTTTAGCATTTTGTTTTACATATTTTTTAAGCAAAACAGGAATACGAAGCACACCAGGTTCAAGCTCGTCTATGAGTTTGTCAAATTTATTAAGGTCAGCTTTACTCGCATCAAAAATAAAATCTTTGTCTGCATCGGCAAGTTTTACTTTGTACTCTTGTTTTGGGTGTACGTATTGTGCCACATAAGGGTCGTAATAATGCGATTTCATAAACTCTATCATCAATGATTTAGAGAAATTAGAAAATTTATTACTAATACTTACGCCACCTATTAAGTATTTGTGCTCAGGAAAACGAAGTGTAGTATGGACTATTCCTTTCCAGAGTAGAAACAGCGGCATAGGTTTTTGCTGGTATTCTTTAATGATAAAAGCGCGCCCCATTTCTATAGATTTTCCCATCATATTATATAATTCGGGCTCAAATTTGAAGAGTGAATTGATATAATAACCATCAATACCATATTTAGGAAATATTTCACCACCAATTCCCATTCTATAAGCTCCTGCAAGTTTATTGGCTTTGCAATCCCAAAGGAACATATGACGGTAATAAGTGTCGTAGTTATCTAAATCTGTTTCCTGATTTGTTCCTTCACCTACTTCACGAAAAGTAATTTCACGCAGGCGACCTATCTCTTGAAGGATATTAGGAATTTGTGCTGTTTTAGCGAGAAAGACTTCGTAACTTTTACTCTCTAGCAAACGGTCATTAGATTTTCTAAGGGCTATTACTTCTTGTAAAAGTTTATCATCACCAATAGGTTTAATAATTTCCTTTGGAGCTGTTTTGTTAAGTTTTATGTTTTTTGCTCGTTTAATTGCAGATTCTTTTTTCTCAAAAGTATTAGCTAACATATAGGTTTTTTTTCGTAAAAACTGATTAAAATCACGCAAATCATCATATTCTTTTTGGTCTTTTAATAAGATAGGTTTTCCAATACGTATTTTGATAGTTTTATTCTTTAATTTAAGCATTTCTGCAGGCAAACGTAGCGTGCGCAGTTTGTCACTTATTTTTGATAAAAAATAAAAAGTTTTACTATTGGTAGCATGAAAGTATATAGGCAAAACAGGAACTTGTGCTTTTTTTATAATTTTTATAGCACCCAAAGACCAAGGTCTATCTACATAAATACTACCGTTATATGTAGTAGAAACTTCGCCAGCA
This sequence comes from uncultured Flavobacteriaceae bacterium, assembly GCA_964408665.1. Lineage (GTDB taxonomy): Bacteria > Bacteroidota > Bacteroidia > Flavobacteriales > Flavobacteriaceae > JALSVQ01. The sequence goes on from CAYPAK010000024.1 coordinate 12,233, forward strand.
GGAAAAATACCTAGCGGATGCCCATCTTTTACGTGTCTTAAAGCGTCTATAATCCCTTTTACACTTGACTTAGATTTTAAATCCTCAAATGGGTTCACAGGCATTATATAGGGTTTCATAGGGATAACCTTATGTAATAAGAAGTTAGCTATTATTTTATAATCTTCACGTTGTTCTACTAATAGTTTTAATAGAATAATACCATCTACTCCACCCAAAGGATGATTAGAAACGGTTATAAAAGCACCATTTTTTGGAATACGTTTTAAATCTTCCTCAGGAATATCAAATTTTACACCAAAACCGTCTAGCATTCCTGTGGTAAATGCACTTCCTTCTAGGTGTTTATTCTTGTCATATACTTTGTTTACTTTGCTTAGTCCTGTGATTTGTAACACTAGCCAGCCTACAAAATTACCGAGAAACCCTAATTTATCGAGTTTAAAAGCTTTAGCAATTTCTTTGGATGTTACAACTGGCATATAAAAAAATATTAAGAGGTTATTACAATTTGTAAAGATACACAAAAAATACTATTCTCATTTTTATAATTGTCAACTTTCTTTTTTACCTTTACCAAAATTATGAAAAAAGCAGACTATGTCTATAAAAAATAAAACATTAGGAGAATTTATCATTGAAAACCAAAGTCAATTTAAATACTCCGAAGGCGAATTTTCTCGCTTAATTAACTCTTTACGTCTTGCAGCAAAAGTAGTAAATCACGAAGTAAACAAAGCAGGACTTGTAGATATACTTGGGCAAGCAGGAGAAACCAATATTCAAGGTGAAGAGCAGCAAAAACTAGATGTGTATGCCAACGAAAAGTTTATACAAGCACTTACACGTAGAGAAATAGTTTGTGGTATTGCCTCCGAAGAAGAAGATGATTTTATTACCATTACAGGGAATAATAACAACAACAAGTATGTAGTGCTTATGGACCCTTTAGATGGCTCATCTAATATCGATGTAAATGTATCTGTAGGGACTATTTTTTCTATTTATAGACGTGTAACGCCCGTTGGCACACCCGTACAGTTAGAAGATTTTTTGCAAGAAGGAAATAAGCAAGTAGCCGCAGGATATATTGTTTATGGCACTTCTACAATGTTAGTTTATACCACAGGACATGGCGTTAATGGTTTTACACTAAACCCTGCCATAGGTACTTTTTACCTTTCACATCCTAATATGCAATATCCTAAAAAAGGAAATATATATTCTATAAACGAAGGTTATTATCAGCACTTTCCGCAAGGTGTAAAAGACTATCTTAAATATTGTCAAGAAGAAAAAGGTGATAGACCTTACAAAGCACGTTATATCGGATCTTTGGTTTCCGATTTTCATAGAAATATGCTCAAAGGTGGTATCTATATTTACCCAACAAGCTCTAAAAACCCAAAAGGGAAATTACGTTTACTCTATGAATGCAACCCAATGGCGTTCTTAGCGGAGCAAGCAGGAGGTAAGGCAAGTGATGGTTATAAACGTATATTAGACCTAAAACCTACCGAATTACACCAAAGAGTGCCGTTTTTTTGCGGAAGCACCCAAATGGTTGAAGATGCTGAGCAGATGATGCAAAACTATCCTGAAGAT
>CAYPAK010000025.1:0-12525 GCA_964408665.1 uncultured Flavobacteriaceae bacterium
CTCTGTGATTTTATTTTTTAAAAAACGCTTAATGGTCTAATAAAGAAATGTATTAATAGTAAAACTACACCTATAATAATACGGTAATAACCAAATAGTTTGAAGCCATTTTTATTAAGATAATCTATAAATGATTTAATAGCTATTAAAGCAATAATAAAGGCAACAATATTACCAACTAATAATAAATTGATTTCTTTGCTGCTTAAAACCAATCCTGTTTTGTAATATTTGTATAGCTTATAAACTGTTGCGCCAAACATTGTGGGTACTGCTAAGAAAAAAGAGAATTCTGCAGCTGTTTTTCTGCTTAGTTTTTGACTCATTCCGCCTACTATAGTCGCCCCACTTCGTGAAGTACCGGGAATCATAGCAAGTACTTGAAAAAACCCGATTTTCAAGGCGGTTAGATAACTGATTTTTTCATTAGAAACCGCATTTGATGTTGTAGTAAACCATTTATCTACATTGAGCAAAATAACGCCACCAATTATCAGCATAACAGCTACCGTTACAGGGCTTTCTAGTAATTCTTCTATAAGATCATTAAATAACAAGCCAAGTACTACTGCTGGCAAAAAGGCTACAAATAGTTTAAAATAAAAGTCAAGACTTTGAAAAAAGCGTTTCCAATACAAAATAACTACAGCGAGAATTGCACCTAATTGTATAACAATGGTAAATAGTTTGGTAAAATCATCACTAGCTATTCCCATAAAAGAGGAAGCAATAATCATGTGTCCTGTAGAAGATACAGGAAGATATTCTGTTAACCCTTCTATGATTGCTAGAATAATAGCATATAAATAATTCATCTATTTATTAGGGTTTAATAATATAGCATAGATTTCTATTCCTAAGCCTACAAGTACTACAAATGGCGCTAAGCGGATACGTCTAAAACTGAAAACTTCGGGATTGAACACAGCATCATTATCACTAGCGCCACCAGACATTAGTATAAAACCTAATGCTATAACAGCTAGTCCTATTAGCATAAATTTATAATTTTTTTTACCGAAGATAAATTCTTTATGGGTTTGTTTTTTATTCATTATTTTATTTCGTTATAAATAACTTGGTTTATAGTTTTAATTTTGGCAACATAGCGTTCTAAATCAAAAGGATCTAATGGGTCAAAATGGTCAAAATCATTCTTTACAAAATAGATAGTAACTACTTTTCCAGTTAAAGTTTTTTGTATATTTTGTATAAAAATACCTTTTTTTAAACCATTTTTTATAAAATAAACCTCTTTTTTATCTTTTATTTTGATGTAAATATCATTAGACTTGCTATATACTTTCTCAACTCTTCCTATGATTTTATCAGTGTTTTGAAACGCTATAGTTCCCATTGGTTTTAGCGAAAAATAAGCAAATGCACCTACTAGTAATATTGCTATAAATCCAAAAAATTTACTCATAATTGTCTTGTTTAATAATTAATATAAATCAGCTGTTTTTAAGCGTAAGAACTTTCTTGTTGCTAGTGTTGTGCTCAAAACAGTAATAATAATTGCTGCCAATATAATAATTACTGCCAACATTAACAACATTTTTATATCTGCTAATAAATTTAATTCAGGAAAGCGTTGCGAAACATAAAAAAGTCCTAATCCTATCAGTCCATTAGCAATGATTGCCCCTACAATTCCTAAAAACATATTAGTATAAATAAAAGGCTTTCTAATAAATGACTTAGTAGCTCCAACGAGCTGCATCGTTTTTATAGAAAAACGCTTGGCATAAATGGCTAAACGTATAGAACTGTTGATTAGCATAATGGCTATAAAAGCAAAAATACCACTCAATATTAAAAGCACAAAGCTTATTTTTTTAATGTTTTCTGTCATTACTTTCAAAAGAGGCTTGTCATAATGTGTATAAGAAACAATAGCATTTTTTTCTAGTTTAGCGTTTAATGTTGCCATCTTTTCTGGCGTTACAAAATCCGCTTTTATAGCTACTTCTAGCTTATTTAATAAAGGATTTACGCCATTAAGCACTGTAAAATCATCGCCTAATTCTTTTTCGAGACGTTTTAGCTCTTTTTCTTTAGAAACAAAAGCTACTTGTTTTACACTTTCGTCTAGCTGTAACCATTTTTCTAGTTTTTTTTGCTTTGCAGCATCGCTATTATCTTTAAGATAGACGCTTATAAGCATTTTTTCTTTGAAGTGGTCAGCTACTTTTTTAGTATTTAATAAAAGCACGCCCAAAATACCTAAAAGAAGTAATACTAAGGTTATACTTACTATTACCGAAGCGTAAGAAGAGCGTAATCTTCGTTTTTGATAATTATTAGAATGCTGATTTGCCATAATTTTATTTTGCTTCAAAGATATTATTTTCTTTGTTAATATCTGCCATACTATTTAATGGATCTATTACTACCAATTGTATTTTGTCTTTTGCTACTGGAATAGTAAAATTATAATCAGGATGTGCCCAGTCCCAATCTTTTAAAACGGTACGTTTCATGGCGCCAAAAGGATTTGGTTTCTCACCATGCATTTCCCGGAGCGGTATATAAAAAGATTCCATGGTGCCATCTTTATATTTTACCAAGATATCCAAAGGCATAGCCATTTCGCCAATACGTTTTACATCAACTAGAGTAAGATTGGTATTGTTTCCTGAGCTAATTTGCAAAGCATAGTCTGTAGTGTGCGTAGTTTCTAACCAGTCATTCTTATACCATTCTAAGTGAATACCGCTTACTTTTTCGGCTACATGTTTAAAGTCCGAAGGTGTTGGGTGTTTAAATGCCCATTCTTTAAAATATCTTTTTAAGGTTTTGGCTAAATTTTCTTTTCCTATAATATAACCTAGCTGTGCAATATATACTTCTCCTTTATTATAACTTCCTATACCGTAAGCTAAATTTGTATTGTAATGGTCTGCATGAGTTGATAAAGGTTCTTCTTTACCTGATTTCACTAAGTAATAATAGCCTGCATACGCATTTTGTGTTGGATCATCTTTTTGAGTACCTTCTATCTCGTTTTGTGCTAAATCAGAAATATAAGAGGTTGTACCTTCATCCATCCAAGGATATTTGCCCTCATCAGAAGCGAGTAAAAATTGAAACCACGTGTGCGCCATTTCATGATAAACTACCCCTGCTAGACTTGAAGGTTTGCGTTCTCCTGTAATAAGTGTGCACATAGCATATTCCATGCCGCCATCACCTCCTTGGATAACACTGTATTGTTTGTAAGGGTATTTGCCAATGTGTTTACTGTAAAACTGCATAGTTTTTACTGCTTTAGGCTCCATTTGTTTCCAATTTTCAGCTAAATTCTTTTTGTACAAGAAATGCATCATAGGACCATTAGGCACTTGTATTTTATCATGTGCAAAGTCTTTGTCTGCAACCCAAGTAAAATCGTGTACGCGAGGCGCTTTAAAATGCCAAGTTAGTTTTCCACTTTTATGCTTTACTTCTTTGCCATTATCTTGATAGTCATAACCTACTTCATTAGGGTTTTGTATATAGCCTGTTCCGCCAAGTATATAGTTACTATCTATATGAATTGTTACATCAAAATCTCCCCAAACACCGTTAAATTCTCTAGCGATATATGGTGTAGCTGTCCATCCTCCAGAACGGTCATATTCTGCCATTTTTGGATACCATTGCGTCATACTAAGTGCTACACCTTCTTTATTATTTCTACCTGAACGTCTTATTTGCACAGGTACTTGTCCTTTGAAATCCATATCAAAAGTTGTGGTAGTATTTGGTAGTATCGGTTTTGCTAAAGTTACTTCAAGTATAGTTCCTTCTATTTTATAATTAAGTGTTTTGCCGTCTTGTTTAAGACTATTTACTTTGATGAAGCCTATTTCGTCTGGTTTTAGTTTGCTTATTCTATCACCTACACGCTTATCGGGGTCTGCTATGGTTCTAGAGCGAATATCCATCTCACTATTAGGCTGAAATGCATTGAAATACAAATGATAATACACGTGTTTTAAAGTATCTGGCGAGTTATTAGTATAAACGAGCTTTTGTTTTCCATCGTATTGATAGTTATTTACATTCATATCTATATCCATTGTATAGTCAACATGCTGTTGCCAATAATAGTCTGAAGTTGCTTGTTCTTTAACTTCTTTTTGAATGTTTTTGGTAGTGCCACAAGCATTAAAGAGTAATGCGGCAAGGATAATAAATGGTATTTTAGTTTTAAGCATAAATAGATTATTTACGAATGGTTTTGTGTTAAAAAAAAACAAATATAAGAATAAGTATGCAGTTATATCAATTTTAGAAAATATTTAACAAGCTTTCGTATAATATTTAGTAAATTCGCCCATTAAAACATTTAGAAATACAACATATGATTGCTTCAAAATTTAAGTTTTACAACAACCTTTTGGCTTGGGTAGTATTTGCTATTGCATTAGCAACTTATACATTAACATTAGCTCCAGCTGCTAGTTACTGGGATTGTGGAGAGTATATAGCAACCTCTGCAAAGCTACAAGTAGGGCACCCTACGGGAGCGCCACTTTTTCAGATGATGGGCGCATTTCTCGCGATGTTTACTAGTGATAGTAGCAAAATATCTATGATGGTAAACTTTATGTCTGCGCTTGCTAGTGCTTTTACAATACTTTTTATGTTTTGGACAATTAGTATATTAAGTTTACATGTTTTAAAGAAAAAAGCAACTGAATTAAGCAATTATCAGGCAATTACGGTGCTTGGAGCGGCTATTATTGGATCGCTAGCCTTTACGTTTTCAGATAGTTTTTGGTTTTCGGCAGTAGAAGCCGAAGTTTACGGAATGGCAACATTTCTTATGGCATTATTATTTTGGTTAGGCTTACGTTGGGAACAAGAAATGGATACGCCTCGTGGTGACAAATGGTTGGTACTTATTGCTTATGTAATTGGACTTTCTTTTGGGGTTCACTTCTTAGGTTTACTTACTATTCCTGCTATTGTAATGCTTTATTATTTTAAAAATTATAAGGTAACTGTTAAAAGTTTTATAATTGCTAACGCTATCGCGGTTGGTATTCTGTTGTTTGTCTTCAAAATGTTATTGCCTTGGACAATGCAATTCTTTAGCTCTTTAGAAATTTTCTTTACAAATAGTATCGGTTTACCATTTAATTCAGGAACGATAATTGCGTTTATATTAATTGTATTATTCTTTAAATACGCTTTAACTTATACAAGGAAAGCGAACAAAATCAACCTAAATACATTGGTGCTTGCTGTGTTATTTATCCTTATAGGTTTTTCTTCTTGGATGATGCTTCCTATTCGTGCCAATGCCAAAACAGTAATCAATGAAAATAATCCTTCAAGTGCGCGAGAGCTTTTGGCGTATTATAACAGGGAGCAATATGGAGAGTCACACTTGTTTTATGGTCCTTTTTATACCGAAGCTTATGCAGGTTTAGACCCAGAAAATCCATATAAAGATGATAAACCAAAATATGAAAAAGACAAGAAGAAAGGAAAATATGTTATAGTGAATCCTAATTACAAGGGTAATGGTCAGAACCTTGACGATGCGCATAAAGGTATCTTGCCAAGGCTTTGGAGTAGAGAGAATGCCAAACATTATATGGAAATAATTGGCGCACCAGAATTTAGACTTATTTCTCGTAGTGAGTTTGTGAGTAATTATGAAGATATGCTTCGTGAACCATTAGATGATGACATGAGAGCAGCCATAAATGGACGCTATAATGAATATGCAAGAGCTACGCGTGATATCAAAAAGAAGTATAATAGAGGTAGTGTAGATACAGACCAAATTATAGAATTTTTAAACGCTTTTTCTGATGTGTTAGTAGTAGAAAAGCCAAGTTTTATAGACAATATAAGTTTTTTATGGAATTACCAGCTTAACTATATGTATTGGCGTTATTTTATGTGGAATTTTGTAGGAAGACAGAACGATGTACAAGGTAAGCTAGATGCTAATGGAAACTGGATAAGTGGTATTAATTTTCTAGATAAAGCAAGAGGATTATCTGCTGAGAAATTACCTAGTGATATGAAAAATAATAAAGCAAGAAATGTGTATTATTTCTTACCTTTCATACTTGGTTTTATAGGCTTATTATTTCATTCTTCTAAAGATTCAAAACGTTTTTATGCCTTATTGTTATTCTTCCTTTTTACAGGGATAGCGATACTTATATATACTAACGTACGTCCATTTGAGCCTAGAGAACGTGACTATGCGGTGGTAGGTTCTTTCTATGTTTTTGCACTATGGATAGGTATTGGTATTGTTGCTATTATAGAACAGCTAAAAACAAAAAGCACTGCAATAGTAAGTACAATAGTTGCTTTGTTACTTGTTGTTCCTGCGCTTATGGGCTTTCAAAATTGGGATGACCACGATCGTTCAGGACGTTATAGCGCTACCGATATGGCTAAAAACTATTTAGACTCTTGCCAGAAAGATGCGATACTGTTTACTATTGGCGATAATGATACTTTCCCACTTTGGAACGTGCAAGAAATAGAAGAATATCGTACGGATATCAAAGCTATAAATACAAGCCTTTTTGCAACCGATTGGTATATAGACCAAATGAAACGTCAAACTTATGATGCAGCACCAATACCATCGCAACTTACTCACGATAAATATGTTTATGGTAAACGTGATGCTATTATCTATGATGAAAAAACAAAAGGAATAATTAGTATTAAAGATTTAATGAAATGGATTGCTTCTGATGATAAACGCAAGCAAGTACAACTGCAAAATGAGCATTGGGAACATTCCTTTCCTAGCAAACACATACGTATTCCTGTAAATAAAGAAAATGTATTAAAATACGGTATCGTTCCTGCCAAAGATTCTGCATTAATTGTGCCTTATATTGATATTGAAATAGCAGGTAATCAGTTTGGAAAACACCGTATGATGATGCTTGATATTATTGCTAATAATGACTGGAAACGCCCTATATATTTTACAGGAGGAAGTTTTGACCCAGCAGAATATATCTGGATGAAAGATTACTTGCAATTAGACGGACTTACTTATAAATTAGTTCCAATAAAATCTGCTATAGACAAAGATAATCCTTTTGATATGGGACGTATAGATACAGATGTATTGTACAAAAATTTCAAGGCTTTTAAATTTACCAATTCTAATAATCCTAATTTGTATTTAGACCCACAAACAAGACAAAATAGTATTACCTATAGAAGTACTGCTGCTCGTCTTGCAGAAGCATTACTTAAAGAAGGTAAAAATGACAAAGCCGAAGATGTAGTAGATACTATTATGGATAAATTACCACTAGAAGGTTATGGTTTTTATACTTTGGTAGAGCCATTTCCAGAATTGTATTTCAGACTAAATAAACCCGAAAAAGCAAAAGCAATAACAAGTAAATTGATACAGAAATATCAAGAAAACTTAAACTATTACGCTACACTTTCTGATGAGGAAATAGAAAATAGGTTTGTAGCTATTATGACTGATATAGAACGTTATCGTGGTATAGTAGGAATTTTAGTAAGTTATGATAAAGATGCTGCTCAAGAAGCTAAAGCAGGGTTTACCAAAACTATAAAACGTTTTGTAGATGTATATAAAGGCGCTGTAGCTTCCGATGTGCCTCCTGCTTCCGATGGAAAACAAGGCATTCAAACAACACTTGACACCTTAAATGAGGATAGTATTAAATAAAAACGAATGATGCATACAATCTTGGGGCTGTTATTATTTATGCTGTTTGCAAGTATATCATTGCTTCATTTTTATTGGCTTTTTGGAGGTCAATTTGGTCTAGCGCACGCTTTACCTACAGACGCAGCAGGAAACCGGGTGATAAATCCTAATAAATTTGAAACTGCACTAGTGAGTATTACTTTACTTGCTTTTGCTATTTTTTATTTGATAAAAATAGGATTTTTGCCATATAATCTGCCTCAGGTAATATTAAATTATGGCGGATGGTTATTGAGTCTGATTTTTATAAGTAGAGCCATTGGCGATTTTAAATACGTTGGTTTCTTCAAAAAAATAACAGCAACTACATTTGCTAAATTTGATACGAAATATTTCTCGTATATAAGTTTATGCATTGGTGTTTTAGCTGTTTTAATAGAATTGATTTAAAATGAAACCTTATTTTGTTAAAACACCAAACTGGCTAAAAAGGCTGTATAATAAACAAGTTTGGGATATAAAAACGAACAAAAAAGTAATCTATCTCACTTTTGATGATGGTCCAATTCCTGAAGTTACACCTTGGGTATTGCAAGAATTAAAAAAATATAATGCCAAAGCTACTTTTTTTTGCATTGGTGATAATGTAAAAAAACACACAAGTATATATAATGCCGTTTTGACCGAAGGACATGCCGTAGGAAATCATACGTTTCATCATTTTAATGCTTGGAAAACAAATACTGATAAATATATAGCAGATATTACTAAATGTAGCGAATATGTAAGTTCTAAACTATTTAGACCACCGTATGGTAAAATAAAAAAATCACAACGTAAACTGTTGCTAGAAAAAGGCTATAAAATAATTATGTGGGATGTGCTTAGTGCTGATTTTGACCAAAGTATAAGCAAAGAAAAATGTTTGCAAAATGTATTGCAAAATACCAAAAATGGCAGTATAATAGTATTTCACGATAGTAAAAAAGCTTTTGAACGATTAGCATATGTTTTGCCTAAGGTATTAGCTCATTTTTCAACATTGGGTTTTTGCTTTAATAAATTAAACTAACTTATTTTTGGTATAATTGTTGTATTATTACTATTAGATAAAAAACAATATAAAATTATGGATATAGTATTACTAATACTTGGCTTATTATTAGCATTATTAGGCTTGATAGGGAGTTTTCTCCCAGTATTACCCGGCCCACTTACAAGTTGGGCAGGATTATTACTACTTCACACAAGCAATGCAGTTCCTATGAATAAAACATTTTTAGGAGTAACATTGGCTATTGCATTAGTGGTTTGGATACTAGATTATTTTATCCCAGCAATGGGAACTAAAAAATATGGTGGTTCACGTTATGGTGTTATTGGCACTACTTTGGGGCTTGTTGTTGGTTTGCTAGCCCCTATACCATTAGGTATCGTTATAGGGCCTTTTGTTGGTGCTTTTTTAGGTGAAATGCTTTTTGATAGTAATGACCAAAAACGCGCTTTGAAAGCAGCTTTTGGTTCTTTTTTAGGATTCTTGACCTCTTCGTTAATAAAGTTTACTGTTTCAGTGGTTTATTTGGGATTTTTTATTAAAATTGCATTAACCAATATAAACAATTTCAATTAATAGATTTTTATATTATGATAAACCCTTTAGGTATTCTAAAAAAAGTACTTCCTAAAAGAAAGGAAAAATATACTATAGCCTTCTATAATTTGGAAAATATGTTTGATACCGTAGATGATCCAGAGAAAAATGACGATGATTTTTTGCCAGATGCTCCAAGACGTTGGACTATAGAACGCTATCATAAAAAGCTACTTAAACTTAATCATACTATTTCGCAAATAGGCATAGACACTTCAAAAGAGTTGCCTGTACTTATAGGGGTTGCAGAGGTGGAAAATGAAATGGTAGTGCAAGATTTAATAGGCAAAATGTATCTTAATAAAGAAAACTATAGTTACGTACACTATGACTCTCCCGATGAGCGCGGTATTGATGTAGCTTTATTGTATAAAAAAGACTATTTTGAGGTGTTAGATTCTAGACCGATAATGCTTTACCTTGAACACGAAGATGGTTCTCAAAATTTCACAAGAGATTTACTTTATGTAAAAGGAAAATTATTAGGAGAAGTAGTTTATGTGTTAGTTAATCATTGGCCTTCGCGTAGAAAAGGAGAGTCCGAAACTAATGGGAATCGTATGAAAGCAGCACAATTAGTGTTAGATACCGTTGGAGAAATACGCAAAGCAGATGAAAATGCTAAGATCATCATTATGGGTGATTTTAATGATGGACCAACCAACGAAAGTGTGTCGCAGTTTAAATATTTTGGTTTTCATAATCCAATGCTGAATTTGCAGATGGATCAAAAAGGTTCTTTGGTGCATTATGATGTTAAATATCTTTTTGATCAGGTACTTATTTCTAATAATTTTAGAAAAAAATGGCAAAAAGGTATGGTATTTGATAATGCTAATGTATATAGTAAAGACTTTCTAAAAGTTTGGAAAGGAAAAGGAAAAGGAAGTCCGTATCGTACTTATAGAGGTATAAGATATTTAGGCGGTTATAGTGATCATTTTCCTGTTTATATACAAATTAGAAAATAAAAGATTTATGAAAAAGATACTTTTAATAGCTGTTTTTATTTTTATGAAACAGCTTAATGCACAGCAACTTCATATCAAAAAATCACCATTATATGAAGATAATAAAAAACGCTCAGAGCTAGCGATGATGGTTTCCGATAAGCAAGGCGGTGTGTTTGCTATTCGTCCATATTTTGCAGGAATGATGAAAACTAAGTCGAGTAAATTGGGTTATTATATAGAACATTATAATCGAGATTTAAAACTACTCAAATCATATACTTATAAATTAGCAAAAAACAAAGATATTGCTGCAGCATTTGTTAATGATACGCAGTTTTATTTTGTAGAATATGAAAAAGATAAAAAGGCAAAGAAAATAAACGTTATTGCTAATTATACCGCATTAAATGAAATGAAATTTAAGCAAAAAACCTTGTTTTCGGTACCTTCTAAAAATATCAATTCGTTTTATTATGATTTAATGCATCAAAGTAAAAAAGACGCTAAGTTGTTGGCTAATGTAGCTTTTTCAGAAAATAAAAATTATGCATTATTTTACTTTGATATGTTTAGTAGAAAAGAAGATACACAGCGTGTTTATGTGCTTAATAATAAGATGGAGTTAGTTTGGTCTAAAGAAATAAAATTTCAATACAAAGACCGTAATTTTCAAGTTTCCGATTTTCAAGTTTCCAATGATGGAACGGCTTATATACTTGGTAAAATACATCAAGGAGGCGTTTTTAATAGCAGTTATTATTATCAGTTATATAAATTTAATAAAGCAGGATTACAAGGAAAAACACCCATTCAATCCGACAACTATTATGTGTCTTCTTTAAAAATCATTAAAAGTAAAAGCTCAGATGCAATACATATTGTTGGTTTTTATTCGCAGTATTACGCCCGTGGCTCTTATGTAGATTCTTTTGATTCGTCTGTTTCATATAGCGGTGGAAGTTATAGAGTTCGCGGTGTTTGTACTTACAAAATAGATGCTAGCAATATGACAGTGAAAACAAATCGTTTTCAAAAGTTTTCAAGCCAATTTATACAAGATAAATATGGGAAAGTGCGCAAAAATAGTAATGGTCGTTTAAGAAATGCTTCAGTAGATAATATTGTATTGCGCGATGTGTTTTTTGCCGATAATGGAGATATGATTGTAACTGCCGAAGAAATGACAACGGTAACTACTCAGCCTGCACCAGTAGCTTTTTCAAGTTCGTATAACACGAGTTATGGCAACTATAATAGTGGTGCAACTTCATATTCTTATGTTTATGGTGATGCTATGATACTACGTTTAGATGCTACGGGCAAACTGCTTTGGAGTAGAAATATTAATAAAAATTTCAATACACCATCGCCTTATGATCCTTTGTCGTCATTTTCGGTAACCGCATCAGCAGACAAAGTATTTCTGTTTCTAACAGCCAATAAAAAACTAGGAAAACTCTCCAAAGGGCGCAAAACATTTAGAGAAGGTTTCTCTGGAATAACAAAGTACAATTCTAAGCTTTATGCTATTCAGTTTGATAAAATGGGCGATTGGACGCTCAAAACAATAGTAGATAATAAAACTTCAGACGTTATTTTTTATAGTAAATTAGGTTTTAGAATGCCCGATAATACTATTTACTTCTTCGGAAGATTTAGACACGACAAACAATTAATGCGTATTGGGTTTTAGCTAGTTTTAAATCACAAAAACAAGCACTTCTCCACTAGTTGCATTATTCATTTTTATTGTCTAACTTAGCAAATACTAACTAACCATAATGTATTATGCTAAAAATTCATTACCCAAAAACTACCGCTTTTTTTATCATTGTTTTTGCTATTTATTGGAGCTTTTCTTCATTAATGCCTAGTGAAAATTATTTTCAGCCTAAAACAGCTCAAGATTACAGTCTGCAAAAAGCATTAGTTCACCTTAAAGAAATGACCAAAGAACCTCATTTTGTAGGATCTGATAATCATAAAGAAGTACGTGATTATGTTGTAGCACAGCTACAAGCTTTAGGTTTAGAAGTACATGTTCAAGACACTTTAGGAATTAATGAAAAATGGCGTTCTGCCACCAAAGCACAGAATATATTAGCCCGTATAAAAGGTACTAATTCAGGAGGAAAAGCATTATTACTGCTTTCACACTATGATTCTTCGCCACATTCTTCTAGAGGCGCAAGTGATGATGGTGTAGGTGTAGCTACTATTTTAGAAGGGGTACGCAGTTATTTAGCAAAGGG
>CAYPAK010000025.1:12625-13815 GCA_964408665.1 uncultured Flavobacteriaceae bacterium
GATTTAAAAAGCACGAAAGATTATGTGTTTATTAACTTACCATTTGTAGGTTTGTTGCAGTATCCATTTTCTTGGACTATACCGATGTGGTTTTTGGCAGCAGCACTATTTTTGTATTTGTCAGTAGCGGCATTTCGTAGGAATATTGTCAGTCATAAAGAAGCGATGCAAAGTTTTAAAGCGTTTTTTGCAAGTTTTTTTCTTAGTGGAATAGTTACTTTTTTAGCTTGGAAATTAGTATTAATTATTTACCCTAATTACAAATTAATATCTCACGGTTTTACCTATAATGGGCATTTGTATCAGTTGTTTTTTGCTTTAATAGCAGTAATTATCACATTAAAAATATATGCTAAACTTACTCCCAAAATAAGTAAAGCGAGTTTGCTTGTAGCGCCGTTGTTCTTTTGGTTGTTTGTCAATGTTTTTTTAGCTTTAAAATTACAAGGAGGAGGTTTTTTTATATTCCCCGTGTTTTTAGGCTTAGCCATCTTTGCAATTTTGATTTTTTCTAGACGAAGTATAGAAAATAGCTTGGCTTGGATAGCTTTATTAATTTTGCCTATTATTTTGATGTTTGCACCATTAATTAAGATGTTTCCTGTAGGTTTAGGCTTGAAAATGCTCTTTGTGTCAAGTCTGCTTATCGTAATGGTTTTTGCTATGATTTCGCCTATTTTTATGACGTTTAAGAATAAGAAAATACTACCACGAACACTTACTATAATAGCTGTGATTGTGTTTTTTATGGCGCATTTTAAAGCGCCGTTTAATGAAAATAGAAAGCGTCCAAATAGCATTAATTTTATGTATGATAACGACTTAGATAAATCTTTTTGGTTTAGCTACGACAATAGTTTAGATGCTTATACCAAGCAGGTTTTTACTACCAGTAGCCCTAAAGGTGATTTAGGTATTGTATTAAGAAATAAACATCGTGATGAGGTGCAACGCTATCAGCCTACGGCAAATAAGGAAGTGCAAGCCGCTACGGTTTTGAAAGTAAAAGATACCATTATTGGTGACGAGCGCGAGGTGACTTTTCATATTGTACAACAACGCAAGCTAAATCAACTTATTTTAGTTTCAAAAAATGACTTTAAATTGAATACAATGCAAGTACAAGGAGTTGATTTTGATAAAAAGAAATCAGGGTATGTTATGGAAACTAATGCACAGTTGCAAAACAT
>CAYPAK010000026.1:0-1397 GCA_964408665.1 uncultured Flavobacteriaceae bacterium
TTCAAACGGTTTTATAAGTATTGTTTTATTACTTTAATTCGTGAAAAACACGCTGCATTAAGCGTTTTTTATCATTAAAACTTTCTTCTAGTGAAATCATAGTTTCTGTACGCATCACACCATCTATATCATCTATTAAAAAGATGATTTTCTTAGCACTTTGCGTATCTTTTGCTCTTATTTTACAAAAAATATTAAATTTACCTGTAGTAATATGCGCTACGGTAACATAAGGTATAGATTGCAAACGCTCCAAAACAAAGCTAGTTTGTGATGTTTGCTCTAAAAATATCCCTACAAAAGCAATGAAGTTATAATCTAGTTTTTGGTAATCAATAGCTAATGAAGTTCCCTTTACCAGACCTATTTCCTCTAACTTTTTGTAACGCACATGTATTGTTCCTGCAGATACATTTAATTTTTTGGCAATATCTGTAAAAGGTGTTCTTGCATTAATTACTAGTGCATCTAGTATTTGACGATCTATTTCGTCTAATTTTATTTTATCCATGTTCTTTTATATATAAGTGTTTGTTGCAAAGTTACTGTTTTTTTATAATAAATTGAATTTTTATTTATTTTTTTATCAATCCGTCAATAATTTCGATATTTTCTAGAGAAAAATTAGCTTTTTGACCTATTCTCGGGATTACATTATCATTACTATAATAAATAGCATCAAATACATCTTCTTCTATATGAGCATAATAAGTTGATAAATCGCCTATTTTTGCAATTTTCCCTTTTCGTTTTATAGTATTACCAGCAATATACTCATCAAAATTGATTGCAATGTCTATCGTATAAGTTAGTCTTGGGTATTTAACCTTTACATTTCTATAAATAACATCAAAAAATCGTTTATTATTCTCAGGAATAGCAAAATAGCCTTTTGTAGTAAGTGTTTTATAGCTTTTTGAGCTGATAGTTTCAAGTCCTTTTAATAAAGCATAAAAATAATATTCTCGTGTTTGCTCACGAGCCCAATCGCTGTGCCCTGCCTCTATAAGCATTAATGCCACACCCATTTGCTGTAAGGTATCACCAAAACACGTATTACAAAACTCATCATCATAACGCCCTATATGATTAGGGATAATTTGCTGTGTAAATGCGTTCATAGCTGCTATAACTTGCATCGCTTTTTTTCGAGAAGTGGTAATACTTCGTTTTTCATCTGCTGCTGGAGCTAAAAAGGATAAAGTTGCAGGATTATTAGTGTTCCCTACATTATATTGTGTTCCTTGATCGTGCAAATTAAACCCAAAATGTGGTTTAAATTTCAAAACCATTTCTTTTAAGACATTACTTTCAGGCATTTGCAATGATTTTGCATCGCGGTTTAAGTCTATATGTAACGCATTAGTCCGTGTATAGCGAAAAGCACCATCAGGATT
>CAYPAK010000026.1:1497-12180 GCA_964408665.1 uncultured Flavobacteriaceae bacterium
GGTAGTAACATATTGCCCTTGTAATTCTTTTCGGTAATTTATTTTATACCATTCTTGTAGTTTATGAATATCCATAATAAATTCTTTTTACAAAAGTAAACAAAAGATTTTTTACAAATGTAAACGATAGATTTTAACACTTAGAATACAAATGTAAACTAGTTCTAACACCAGGACAGTAACGTTGTAAACAGTTTTTAGTTGTTATCATTAACTATTAATCTATTATATATATAATCAAGTAGTTAGTGTTATTTATATAAAGTTATCATTTATATATTAATGCAATATATTTACTAAATTACATCTGTAACTAACAATGAATGATTACATTTGTAACAGCTCAATTACTGTGTTTACATTATTAAATAGTTACAATTGTGAATAATCAAAATATCATTAATCGGATAAAAAAAATACTTACTTACTACGATATTAGTGCGTCTAAATTTGCTGATACCATCCAAGTGCAACGCTCTAGTATTTCACATTTACTATCTGGAAGAAACAAACCCAGTCTAGATTTTGTTATGAAAATTGTAAATGAATATGATGAAGTAAGTGTTAATTGGCTACTTTTAGGTGAAGGTGATTTTCCTAAAACAACAAATAAGCAAGAAATGGACACTCCTACTCCACCTAATGTTAACTTATTTACTCAAAACTTTGATACTCCTAAGCAAAAAGAAGAAATACCAACTGTAATTAATGAAGCTATAGCTACAAATACTATTAGGAATACAACTGATGGCAAAACCATTGAACAAATCGTTATTTTTTATACAGACGGAAGTTTTAAAAATTATAAATAATCAAAAAAAAAACTTAAATTGCACTATCTAAATATAAACTGATGCGTGTAATAATACTAATTTCATTTTTTTTAAGCTTTATCGCTTGTTCTGAGCCTGTTGTGCGTAATTGCGCTGATTTTAAAACAGGTAAATTCAAAGTAAATAAAGTAGATTCCTTGATAAGCGAAACGCTAATTACGCGCAGCGAGCAATATCAAATAGAAGAGTTTACACAATACTACAAGCGTGATTTTGAAGGAAAATTGATAAAAAAGACCACAAAACATCTAGATTCTTTTACAGTAAAATGGGTTAATGACTGCGAATTTGTATTAAAGAAAATTCATCCTAAAAACCGTATAGAACGTAAAGCGTTTTTTGTACGAATACTAACTACTACAAAGGATAGTTATTACTTTGAAGGACGTTTTGAAGATAATAAATCACTAACTTACCAAACAGCATATCGTATAAAAAAAGACTAGTATTATGATGACAACAACCCATATTTTAGCATTAATTGCATTGATTCTACTACAGCTAATCACGAGTTTTGACAATGTTTCTTTTTTAACTTTGGCATCTGAAAAACTGACCAAAAACAAGAAAAAAACAGCTTTTTTCGTAGGAATTAGCATTTCCGTATTGCTTACCCTAATTTTACTTTGGGCAATCATGCAATTTGCTTTTTTTAATACCGTACTATTTACATTAGGAAATACAGCGGTTACCCCTCGATTTTTAGTGTTATTTCTTGGTGGTTCTATCGTCTTAATAAATGCTTTATACTTATTAATTAACAATATAAAAGGAATAAACAGTTTTTCTTATCAATTTTCGAATAAAGACACGCTTGGAGCTGTAATTTTTCAAATAGCATTATTCAATTTTGCACTATCATTTGATGGCATTTTAATTGCTTTAGGATTAGTTGGAAATTTAGAAAATGGTTTTTATATCATTATACTATCTATCATTATTTATAGTCTTTTAATGATGTTTCTAGCTGATGATTTAAGTATATATCTAGTGAAACACAAGCTGATTCGTATTGCAGGATACGCAGTGATTGTACTGCTTGCGCTACTGTTAATTATGAATAGTTTGTCCATGCAACCGCTATATATTTTTAGTAACTAAAACCATTTTTTAATGTCTCAAACCAATTATTTAAGTTTATTTTTTAAGGGAATGGCTATGGGAGCTGCCGATGTAGTCCCAGGAGTTTCTGGAGGAACAATTGCCTTTATATCAGGAATATATGAAGAACTATTGCAATCCATTTCTTCAATTAATTTTGGTTTATTTAATATTTTAAAAACTAAAGGTATTAAAGGTGTTTGGCAAGCTATAAATGGACGCTTTTTGCTTACTTTGGGAAGTGGTATTTTGGTAAGTTTACTGTCATTGGCTAAATTAATAACTTGGTTATTAGCTAATAAACCTATTTTGGTTTGGTCATTTTTCTTTGGACTGATAATAGCAAGTACCTTACTTATTAGTAAACAAATTGTAAAATTTTCTGCAAGTCGCTGGCTAATGCTTTTGGTTGGAATACTAATAGCCTATTATATTGCTAATATGGCACAAGTTAATACCGAAATGACTACTTTTTACTTGTTTTTATCAGGTGCTGTTGCCATTTGTGCTATGATTTTACCAGGCATTTCGGGAGCTTTTATATTGGTACTTATGGGTTCGTATGGTTTTATCTTAAATGCAGTGCACAACCTTGACTTTAAAACAATTATAACTGTTGGTTTAGGTGCAATAACAGGACTTTTATTGTTTTCAAAAGGGCTTAGCTGGACTTTTAATAAATATAAAGATTTAACACTTGCACTTTTAAGTGGTTTTTTAATTGGTTCGCTGACTAAAGTTTGGCCTTGGAAAAAAACAATAGAAGAAGTTATTATAAATAATAAAACATTTGCCGTAGCACAAAAAAACATCTTACCTAATAATTTTTCGGGAGATGCTAAAATATTTTTGGCAATTATAGCAGCTATATTTGGTTTCTTAATTATTTATATATTAGAAAGTTGGACAAGCAAAAAAGCATAAATGAACGATAAATATACTACATTTTCAAGTCAATTACTGCTTATTCTCAAAGGGCTGCTAATGGGAGGAGCGAATAAAGTTCCCGGTGTTTCTGGAGGTACAGTCGCTTTTGTGGCAGGCTTTTATGAAGATTTTATGTATTCCTTACAGAAAATTAATGGAAAAGCCTTAAAACTACTACTTACAGGACGTTTTAAGAGTTTTTATCATTATATAAATGGTAAATTTCTACTACTTATCGTTGCAGGAATGCTTATCAGTTATTTTAGTGTGAGCAAAATACTAGATTATTTACTCAAAACACACGAACTATTTGTTTGGGCAACATTTTTTGGGATGATTTTAGGTTCTATCTACTATATAAATAGAAGTTTTAACGATTGGAGTACTAAAACAATTGCCTCCCTAATCTTGGGTATTATCATAGGTTTATCCATTAGTTTTTTGCCGCCAAGTCAAGAAAATGACAATCTTATTTTTGTATTTTTCTGTGGTATAATAGGCGTTTTAGGAATGACTTTACCAGGTGTTTCGGGTTCGTTTATCCTTATTCTTATGGGAAATTACGTACTGCTTCTTGTAGATGCTGTTAATGCATTATATGATACATTAGGACTTGTTTTTACAGGAAATTTTGCAACTATTTTTATAGATACAGAACGCGTCCGCTTACTTAAAGTGCTAGCAGTATTTGCCTTAGGTTCTATTACTGGAATGGTTAGTTTATCACATCTTTTTACATATATTTTAAAACGATGGCACCAAATAACTATTGCAGGAATTATTGGTTTTATCATAGGTTCCTTACTTATGGTCTGGCCTTGGAAAACGGCTATTTATAAAACAGTAGGAACGCATCTCGTAGATGCTAAAGGAAATCGGATTATTATTAATTATTCCCACTATATTCCAGATTTTTCTAGTACAGAAAATCAATTAGCAATCTTGTTTATTTTATTAGGAATCAGTGTTTTATTACTATTGTCTTATTATGAGGAAAAAAGAAAAGTATAAATACGGTTTAGTTGGTAGAAACATTAGTTATTCCTTTTCAAGAAGCTATTTTAAAGCTAAGTTTGAAAAAGAAGGTATTACGAATTCCGAATATGTAAATTTTGATATAGAAACACTTGAAGATTTTCCAAATTTGTTAGCAAATGATGACAATATTAAAGGATTTAATGTAACTATTCCATATAAAGAAAGCGTACGAGAATATGTAGATTTTATTGCTAAAGATGCCGAAGAAATTGGAGCAATAAACACGATAAAAGTTTTAACTGATAAAAAATTAAAAGGTTATAATACTGATGTTTATGGTTTTGAACTTGCATTAAAACTTAAACTAAAAAAAACACATCAAAAAGCCTTAGTTTTTGGTACAGGAGGCGCTTCAAAAGCAGTGATTTATGTATTAAAAAAATTAAAAATTTCCTATTTACTTGTTTCAAGAAATCCTACGGAAAATCAAATCAGTTATACCGCAATTGATGAAGAATTATTAAAGGAATATACTTTACTAATAAATACTACTCCTTTAGGAACATATCCTAAGACAAATGAATTACCAAAAATTCCTTACAAACACCTAACTCCTACTCATTATTTGTTTGATTTAGTTTATAATCCGCCATTGACAGCATTTTTAAAACAAGGAAAAGCACAAGGAGCTATTATCCAAAACGGACTGAAAATGCTTGAATATCAAGCGGAAAAGGCTTGGGGGATTTGGCAAGAAAAATAAATTGATATATTCTTTTTGAAATTTTGGTATTATCAAAGCTATTGTTATCTTTAGGTTTTGAAATAATCCAATAAAATTTAACATAAAATGTTAGAAAACGACAACGAGAATCTGCAAAACGCAGAGGGAAAAGAAGCTTTAAATAAGGCTACAGAAAGCATTCAACCTACTGATAACAAAAAGATTGATGCTGAAAATTTAGAAACAACAACTAGCGATTCTGCAAGTGACACTACTAATGAAAAAGAGGAAACTGAAAAACCTGCTTTTGTTACACTTGATGATGTTGATTATAGTAAATTGACTGTTTTTGAATTAATCGAAGCTTTAAAAGATTTAGTTTATAACAAGCCTATTCATATTATTAAATCTCATGTTGAGGATATTCAAAAGCATTTTGAAACTAAAATAAAAGAACAACAAGCCGAAAACCTAAAAGCATTTTTGGCTGATGGTGGAGCTGAAGAAGATTTTAATACACGAAGTGATGCAAAAGATGAGTTTTATGCAACTTTAAAGGTGTATAAATCTAACAGAGCGAAACATTACCGTGAACAAGAAAAAAATCAGCAAGAAAACTTAGAAAAACGTCTTGCTATTATTGAAGAATTAAAAGAATTGATTAATTCTCCTGCTTCACATAATTATAATTCGTTTAAAAAAATAAACGAAGCTTGGAAAAGTGCAGGCGCTATACCAAAACAATATTTTGGTGAAGTTTTTAAAACGTATTACTTCCATACGGAGCGTTTCTTTGATTTATTGCATCATGATAAAGTTTCTCAAGAACATTTCTTCAAAGAAAACCTTGTATTAAAAGAAAAACTAATAAAACAAGTAGAAGATTTAGCTCAAGAAGAAAACATACAAAATGCTTTTTCTAAACTACAGCAAATACACCACGTTTGGAAAAAAGAAACAGGACCAGTTTCTCGTGATATACGCGAGGAAGTTTGGCAGCGTTTTAGTAATGCTACCAAAGTTATTCATGAGAAAAAACGCGAATGGCTAGAACAAATGAAGGGCGAATATGCCGCTAATGCTGCTGCAAAAAGAGCTATAATTGAAGAAATAAAAACACTAACTACCCAAATAGCTGAAACAGAAAATACCAATTGGCAGAAAAACATGAATGCACTCAATGCACTTCGTGAAAAATTCTTTGCTATTGGTCATGCAGGCAAAGAAAATTCAAAATCGGTTTGGAATGAGTTTAAAGAAGCTACAAGAGCTTTTAACAAACAAAAAAATGAATTTTACAAAGGACTTAAAAGTGAACTTACTGAAAATTTAAAGAAAAAACGCGAGTTAATCGCTATTGCAGAAGCAAACAAGGACAATGAAGATTTTGAAGTTGCTACTGCCCTATTCAAAAAAATACAACAAGATTGGAAAAAAGTAGGTCACGTACCAAAAAAATATTCTGATAAAGTTTGGAAAGAATTTAAAGCAGCTTGTAATGCATATTTTGACAAGTTACACAGTAAAAACAGCGCTGAAGATGAAGCACGTAACGAAGTTTATATTGCTAAAAAAGCCTATTTAGCTGAATTAAAAGAAAATACGAAATTAAGCGGTGAACATAAAGAAGATATTGCTACAATTATGAGCTTTATTGCTAAATGGAAAGAATTTGGTTTAGTTCCTCGCAATAAAAATCATATTGATGCTAAGTTTAATAAATTCATAGACAAATTGTTTGACCAATTAAATATGAATAAAAATGAATCTGCAATACTACGTTTTAAAACTAAAATAGAAACACTAATTGCCCAAGAAGATACACGAGGAATAAATAGTGAAATACAGTTTGTACGCAGAAAAGTAGATGATATTACTAAAGAAATAGCTCAATTAGAAAACAATAAAGCATTCTTTTCTAATGCATCAAAAGACAATCCTATTATAAAAGAAGTAGATAAAAACATAGCAAAACATCAAGAAATCTTAACTACTTGGAAAGAAAAACTAGCTTATTTACGTAGTATAGATTTTAATAACTAATTAATTATTATGATAATAGAACCAAAAACAAGGGGATTTATATGCATTACATCACACCCAGATGGTTGTGCTAAAAATGTAAATAACCAGATAGATTATATAAAGTCAAAAGGAAAAATTTCAGGAGCTAAAAAAGTATTAGTTATAGGTGCTTCTACAGGTTTTGGATTAGCATCACGTATTACAAGTGCTTTTGGCTCAGAAGCAGCAACTATTGGTGTTTTCTTTGAAAAACCACCATCAGAAGGACGTACAGCATCTGCGGGCTGGTATAATACTGCCGCTTTTGAAAAAGAAGCGCATCAAGCAGGTTTATATGCCAAAAGTATTAATGGAGATGCTTTCTCTCATGAAATAAAAGAGAAAACTATTGCATTAATTAAAGCAGATTTAGGTAAAATAGATATGGTTATCTATAGTTTAGCCTCTCCTGTTCGTACTGATCCTAATACTAAAAAACGTTATAAATCAGTATTAAAACCACTTGGAGGAACATTTACTAATAAAACTGTAGATTTTCATACAGGAATAGTTAGTGAAATTAGCATCGCACCAGGAACTGATGAAGATGTAGCTAATACCGTTAAGGTAATGGGTGGCGAAGATTGGGAAATGTGGATAGAAAAACTAAAAGCTAATGATGTTCTTGCCGAAGGATTTAAAACTGTAGCCTATTCTTATATTGGCCCTGAGGTTACAAAACCTGTATATCGTAATGGTACTATTGGTAAAGCAAAAGACCATTTAGAAGCTACAGCTTTTACAATTACCGATAAAATTAAAGATTTAGATGGAAAGGCTTATGTTTCTGTAAACAAAGCACTTGTTACCCAATCAAGTTCTGCAATTCCAGTAATACCATTATATATATCACTACTTTACAAAGTAATGAAACGCGAAGATATTCACGAAGGATGTATCGAGCAAATACAGCGTTTATATAGTGAGCGTTTATTCTTGGATAATGTGCCTACAGACGAAGCAGGAAGAATTCGTATTGATGATTGGGAAATGCGTAAAGATGTACAAGATGAAGTAGCTAAACTATGGCAAGAGGCTACTACAGAAAACCTAAATAAAATAGGCGATCTTGATGGTTATTCTAAAGAATTTTATAACCTTTTTGGGTTTAAACTTGACGGTGTAGATTATAATGCTGATACTGAAGAAGTAGTTGCTATTGCTGGATTGCAGGAGTAAGTCAATAAAATTACAAGATATAAAAAGTGTCATCCTAAAGAAATGACACTTTTTTTAATTAAAGCTAAATAAATTATGAATTCAAATGATTTAAGAACACAATTAGAAACAGAAAATTCCTCTGGAGTATTAGTCAGTAATAAGACTAGAGGTTACTTACTTCGTAGTAGTATTTATTGCAGTATTCAGTATAGAAATAAGTTTTAGATATGTTAAAAAGTCACTATGGATCTGCTACAGCAATAATACGATTACTCCATACTAATTAATTTTCTAAAGCCGCTTTAATATTGGGTTTGAAGTAATTTGGGCCTTTGAGTACTTTACCGTCTTCACGGTAAATTGGTTTGCCGTCAGCGCCTAGTTTACTCATATTGCTGCGTTGTATTTCGTTAAAAACAGCTTCTATTTTATCTTGTAGTCCGTGTTCTATAATCGTACCACAAAGGATGTAGAGCATATCGCCTAAGGCATCAGCTACTTCTACCAAGTCACCATTATTTGCTGCCTCTAGATATTCTTTATTCTCTTCGTCCATAAGATTGAACCGTAGTTTGTGCTTTGCTTTTCCTAGGTTTGCCTTTGGTGTTTTTCTGCTGTCTAAACCATAAGTATCATGGAATAGTTGTACTGCTTTTAGCTTGTTTTTCATATTGTTATATTTTATTGTCTTGATTCCTTCTCCAAAATAGTCAAAGCGATACGAATATCATGATACGGCATTTCTTCCTTAAAATATTCATAATAAGACTTTAACCCTTCGGGGTTTTCTAATTCTTCTTTGGCTTTTTTAACTTTTTCAAACACTATTTCGCTTATAAACTGCATTAAATCAATCGGTTTCCCTTCTAAATACAGTTTTGCTAAATGTGAAAAAATCGTTGTAACATGCAACTCGCGTTTTGCGGCTATTTCTTCTGGCATAAGCCCTTCCTTGAAGTAATTATATGTTACATCATAGGTTTTGGGTTTCTTTTGTTTGTCTTTATTAAAGCGTTGTATTTCTTGTATAAAGAGTTCGCCATATTTCTCCATCTTATGCTCTCCTACTCCACTTATGGCTAAAAAATCACTTTCAGAAAGTGGTCGTTCGCGTTCTATTTCTTTTAAAGTAGCATCATTAAATATTAAATACGCAGGAATATCTTCTTGCTGTGCAATACTATAACGTAGCTTACGTAAACGCTCAAATAACGTATCTTTTGTTGATTTTTTAGTTTTTTTCTTAGCTGTTTTTGTTTTTGCAGCTTGCTCTTTATACGAAATCGCTTTAGTTAATTGTACTTGCGTATTTTCAAATAATACTTTTTTAGAAAAAGCGGTAATTTGTAGCGCATTATGCTTATGAAATGCTATTTCGCAATAGCCTTGGTTAATTAGCTGAATGATATACTGCTGCCAATCTTGCCAAGAAATATCTTTTCCTATGCCATAGGTTTTTAGCTTATCATAATTATTATCCAATATAAAAGCATTTTGAGCTCCTCTAAGAATATCTACAACAGCACCTACGGCTACTTGTTCCTTTGCTCTAACTATAGTAGATAGTACTTTTTGAGCAAGTATAGTTCCATCAAAAAACTGAGGCGGATTACTACAAACATCACAATTATTACAGTTTTCGGTTTTTAATTCGCCAAAATAACTTAATAATATTTTACGCCTACAACTTGTAGCTTCTGCAAACTGTTTTACACGTTCTAGTTTGGCTAATTGTAAGGTTTCATTAGTACTTCCTTCGGCAAATTTTCGCAATTGAATAACATCTGCATAGCTATGAAACATCAAGGCTTGAGCAGGTAATCCATCACGCCCTGCACGTCCTATTTCTTGATAATAACCTTCTATATTTTTGGGCATATTATAATGAATAACCCAACGTATATTTGATTTATCTATTCCCATACCAAAGGCTATGGTTGCACATATTATTTGTGTTTTGTCGCGCACAAAATCTTCTTGCACACGGCTGCGCTCTTCAAAAGACAAGCCCGCATGGTAAGCAAAGGCTTTTATTCCTTTAGTGTTAAGTTTTTCGGCTAATGTTTCCGTAGCTTTTCTACTTAAACAATAGATAATACCTGATTCATTAGGTTTATCAAGTATAAAATCTATAATCTGTCCGATTCTATCATTAGCAGCACGTACTGATAAGCTAATGTTTGTCCTATCAAAAGAGGCTACAAATTGTTTAGCATCACTTATATTGAGCTGTTTGGCTATATCTTCTCGTGTAGCCTTATCAGCTGTGGCTGTTAAGGCAATTATTGGCGTATTGGGTAGTTGTTTTTTAAGAAAGCCTAATTGTTGATATGAGGGTCTAAAATCGTGCCCCCAACTGGATATACAATGCGCTTCATCTACCGCAATACAACTTATAACAGTTTCATTTAAAAACTCTTGGATATATGCTAAACTCTCTGGTGCAATATAAAGTAATTTTAGATTGGATACATCTTGAAAAATAGCCTGTTGCTCTTCTTTGCTAATACTGCTATTAAAATATGCAGCTTTTATACCACTAGTTCTCAAACCATCTACTTGATCTTTCATAAGTGCTATAAGTGGCGAAATAACCAGTGTAAGCCCTTCAAAATGCAATGCAGGAAGTTGATAACAGATAGATTTTCCGCCACCAGTTGGCATGATGACGATAGCATCTTTTTTAGCTAAAACAGTTTCAATTATTTCTTGCTGATAACTTCTAAAGCTATCGTAACCAAAATATTTTTTAAGCGTTTGATGTAGTTTATTTTTAATAATAATAACGTTTTTAGTATAAATGAATACAAATATAAAGTATTTCCCTACGAATATGAAAAATATCAATAAAACTATTTAGAAATAACGTAAATTTGCACTAGAAAATATGGCATA